>CALBRY010000524.1 GCA_937927665.1 uncultured Chloroflexota bacterium | reverse complement strand
CACAGGGGCGCTGCCGCCCTTCAGTTGATAGAGCCGTTCCGCGCCGCGTGCTAACAGCATCGCCAGCCCTGCGGACAGGCGCGACTCGGTGTAGCGGATGCCGAGCGCATCCAAAAATGGCTTGAAGAATTCGAAGAAATTCGAGGGCGCGTAATCGGTGATGAAATAAGACTGCCCCGCGAGCGGACTCGCTTCGTTGAGGCGATCGACTGCCAGATTGAAGGCGTGCGCCATATTATCGACATAGATGTGGTTACATTTTGATGTGCCATCGCCAACGACGGTGTATTTTCCGCTTTGCGCGATGCGCGGGATAACATTCGGGAAACGATGGCGATCATGTTCGCCGTAGATGCCCGCCGCCCGCAGTGAACAGGTGGCTAACCCGCCGCTTCCGTTGGCGGCGATCACCTCCTGTTCCGCCAGCATTTTTGTCTCGCTGTAATAATCGAGATGGCGCGCCGGATAGGGAAGCGTTTCATCACCGTTGGCGATCGGCGTGCC
The DNA here is from genome assembly GCA_937927665.1 of uncultured Chloroflexota bacterium. Lineage (GTDB taxonomy): Bacteria > Chloroflexota > Anaerolineae > Aggregatilineales > Phototrophicaceae > Flexifilum. Next base: position 1,777 of record CALBRY010000524.1, on the reverse strand, counting down.
GTCAAAGACGACATCAATTGAACTGGTATAAATCAAACGGGGAACCCGCGCCGCCTGACATGCCGCGATCACGTGGCGCGTCCCCTGCACGTTGATATCGTACATAATCGGCTGTTTGCGCGGAATCTGGTTGACATATGCCACGGTGTGAATGACCGCATCCATACCCACACAGGCGCTCGTCACAGCGGCGGCATCGCGGATATCCCCGACGAGTGAGCCGGGGGATGGCTGGAGATCGAAACTCTTGACGGTGTGACCACTTTGCACCAGTGACCGTGTGATGGCGCGACCTAACATGCCCGCACCGCCAATCACGAGAATTTGCATGAGAATAAGCCCCTGTTGATCAACGATACGGGGGCGGATTATGGCAGACTTCTCACGGTTGTGACAAAACCAAGCGAAAGAGAAACGATCACGCATTGGGCGGGCAAACCGGAAAAATCGGATAGACTCGGGGGGATTGGAGCAGACAGCATGCGATATTTGGCGCTTTTTCTCGTGTTTCTGTGGATCGTTGGCGGCGCAGCGGCGCAAGATATTCCGCTTGAGGAACGGATCAGCACCCCTGATCGGCGCTACTCGGTGGGGGTTCCGGCGGGATGGGAGGCGGAAGTTTCGACGCGTGCGGGGGCGGCGGCAGAGGTGCGCCTCTTCACACAAGGGAATGATTCCCTGTGGGCATCGATGCGCTTCTTCGACGCGAATCAGTTCCGCACAATCCCGGCTGAACTCGATTTCGCGCTTAAGGCTCAGATTTTGCTGGGACTCTACAACGTGCCGCCGGAAGAATCCGGTTTGCAGGACAGCCGGAGTTTGACCGAGAACGGGCGTCCGGTTTACGAAGCCTTCTTGATTTTAGAGCGTGGAACGGCGGTGTTCACGCGCGTTGAGGGTTACGGTACGCAAGATGCGGCGGCGATTGCGCTGTTCGCCCCGGCAGATGCGCTTGAGCAGTGGATACCGACCGCGCGCGCGATCCTTGCCAGCGTTGGTATACGCGGCGTGATCGATCCGCCAGCGGTGGACGCGGATGTGCTGCCCAGCCGGGCGATTTATCCCCCGGAAAATGCGCCTGTCAGCTTCGCGTATCCGATCGGGTCGATTGTGGTGACGTATCCGGCGGATGATGTGGTGTTCATGGCGGATATTCATAACGGGATCGATGCGCTGCACAATATCCCTGATCCGCAAACGGGCTTGACACATTATGACAGCGGCGAATTTACACTGCGCGTGATCGTGATGGATGATCCAACCGCCGAAACGGTGGTTGATTTTCTGGAGAATCGGCGGCGGGAACTGAACATGGATGTTTACACGATTGGCACGTTGGAAACGTTCATGAGCGGGGCGCGGGATGCGGCGCGGAGTACGACGGCGACCGCCGCGCGCGATGGATCATTTACGGCGGTCGCACTCGCGCCGGGGCGATATGTGCTGCTTTCTGCGTCGTGCGCGCCCGGTGAGCTTGATCGGTACGCGGACGCGATCGCGCTGACTGCGGAGTCGATTCGGTTGAGGGGGTGACCCCTCCCCCACTCGCTTCGCTCGTCTCCCCTCCCCGAATTCGGAGAGGGGAGCAAACGTCGAGGCTGAGGCGATCAGATTGTTTAACTTGGTGCATATGGGACAGGGAGCATGCCCTGTCCCTACGGATCGATTTCGACGGCGGGAAGCGGATCGTGGGCGGACGGATCGAATGGTTTGAGCGATGGAACGGGTGCGCCGAGCGCGATCAGGTGTGCTTTCGCGGTGTTGAGTCCGCGCATGT
>CALBRY010000523.1 GCA_937927665.1 uncultured Chloroflexota bacterium | reverse complement strand
ACTCCGGCAAGTCATCTTTGATTTCTCTCGCCTGCATAATATTCCGGGCGCAGGCATCAATCATGTCCATCACACCGGCATCGGGGATGTGCCAATTGAGTTTACGCGCGGAGTAGGTGTCCCAAAAGCAGCGTTCATAGTCGAGCGCTCGCTGTGCCCAACCGAGATCATACTCGTCATCCGCTGTGTGATTGACCGGAAAGATAAAAGCTCCCTCGACGGGTTGATTGGTCGTCACGGTGAAGATCGGAGTTCGCATCCGGGTAATCGGACCGAAATTCTGGCCGGCGGCAACCTGTAACGGATAAGGCGTTGAAAGATAGGCGAGGGTGTTCTCTCCGCTCTGGCTGTCCGAGTATTTTGCTAAATGTGGTTTGACCAAAAAGAAAGAGGGGATATGTTTCCACTGATGTGCTGGAGTCATATAAACGCGCTGGGACTCAAGCAAACGATAAACCTCAGAAGAATCGGGGGCATCTTCCGGCAGGACGAACACCTGACCCAATGCTTGACCATCCACCCAGACGGCAGTATCAACCGCAGACATGCCTGCGGAACACTCCACCTTCCATAACACAACGTCAGTGCGTTGTTCTTCATGTTGATGTCCAAAAGCGGTCAGTGTGAGCCGGGCATGGGGATACTCGATCACGGTCTGGACGAATGGATGTCGAGCAGTTTCTGTAGTCTGGGTAATGCGAGTCCACCGTTTGGGACTTTGCAGCCCAAAGCTAAAAACCTTGTTGAACCAGTAGACACCTTCGGCTGGAATCGAATTGACGTAATCATAGAGCAATGCGCCTTCTTCGTTCACCAGCGTCTTATGCAGATCATCGGGATGCCCGATACAGGTCCAAGTCACGCTTGATGCATACTGATGTGTTACGTGTCGTGTGGTCATTCTCTATTGCCTTTGTTCCAAGCTGGTAGTGAGGGTCGTGATAAATTCGGAATAAAGCGATCCGCACATCTGTCGAGCTAGCAGTGCTGCGCCGACGGCAGCGGGGAATCGTGGTTGCATGATGCGACACCTTGGCAGGCGGCGATAGACTGCCTCCGCCAGCGGCGCGGTGATGATGTTGCCCGCCTGCGTCATGCCGCCAGCACAGACTAGGCTGGGCGCGTCACCCAGCTTCAGACGCTGGCTGACTGCGACGACACAGCGCGCCACCTCCTCCATGCCGTCGGCGATGATCGCCTGCGCAACCCTATCATGCTGCTCGGCGGCGACGACGACAACGCGGCTGAGTGAGGCGATTTCACGGATGCTGATCTTGGCGGAGTAAAGGCGCTGCATGATCTGCGGGATGCCGTCGATCATAAGCGTCTGAAGCACCGCATCATGCAGCAGGGTCGCCTCGCCTCGTCCGTCATAGGCGGCAGCAGCGGCTTTAATCGCTTGAATGCCCAACCAGTAACCGCCGCCCTCGTCTGCGACCAGGTGTCCCCAACCGCCAGACATCCAGCGCTCGCCTAGGGCGTTCATGCCGAAACACGATGTACCTGTGCCGATGATCTGGACGATCCCCGGCTCACTCGCAAGCCCACCCATCAGTGCGATCCGGCAGTCGTGGTCGGCACCGATTCTCTCAAGAGGCGCGAGATGTAGTTGCTGTGCTATCTGGCGCACAACATCGCGGTCGCTGTCGGACACTACACCCGCGATGCCCAAGAACGCTGCGGTAAAATTGGCACCTTCAGCGCCTACCTCAGCTGCCGCGAGCTGTATCGCCGTGCCAATGTTCTGCCGCGCCACTTCCACGCTGGTATTGCCGAAGTTCGATGCGCCCGCCACACCAACGCCGCGAACGAGACCCAGGTCATCGATGATGACTGCCTGCGTCTTCGTTCCGCCGCCATCGACACCCAAGTAGCAGTCGCTCATGTCCGCCCGTCCTTCACAAAGCTGACTACGACCATCGCGAGTTTGTCACTGTTATTGGTGAGACGGAAATTCGCAGCCGCCGCTGGCACGACAAATGTTTCGGCGTAGCTGAAGCGCGCTTGCATGCCATGCATGGTTTCAAGCAGGATCGTCGTCCCTTCGACTAGGCTCATCAGCTGCGGAGAGTCGTCCGTCTGCACTTCGACCGTGCAACCCGGATCGATCTCATAGCGCCGCACATCGTAGAAGTGAACGGGGTGGGTTGGCACATGGATCAATCGCCAGCCATCGCCCACTGCCTGTGTATACGGTTTGGAGATCAACTCCTGCTCGACGCGCGCTCCCTGCCGCTCGAAATGCAGGTTTTCGAAGGCGCGATCGATATTGAGCGGGCGTGGTTTACCGTCGAGATCGAGGCGCAGCCAATCGTACATCTTGAACGTGAAAATATAAGGCGTCGCGCTGATCTCCAGCACGAGATTGTTCTTGCCGGAGCAGTGGATCGTCCCATTCGGGATGAGGAACAGATCGTGCTTGCGCGCCGGAAAAACTTGCACATATTTTTCAATATCGACAGAGTTGGCGTTCTCGAAACTGCCTTCGAGATCATTACGGAACGCTGACGGGTCAATGCCATCATGAAAACCTAAATAGACAGTGGCGTCATCCGCACAGTCGAGTATGTAGTAGGTTTCGTCCTGCGTGAACGTTTCGCCAAAGTACCTCTTAGCGAATTGGGGGCTGGGGTGGCATTGCACTGACAGGTTGCCTCCGTCGAAGGTGTCGAGGAAATCAAACCTGATCGGGAAATCATAGCCGAAGCGTTCTGCTGATTGTCCTAGGACCGCCCGATGATCGTGATACATGAGAAAGTCAAACGACATCTCTAGCACCACCCCATTGCTTTCTAGCATCAAGCCATTTTCCGGCACAATCAGTTCGAACGACCATGCATAATTGGGCACATTCTGCGGGAGTTGGGGGATACGCTGCTTTATCCACTGCCCGCCCCATGCGCCCGGCTCGAACCAGGGGCGTACGCGGAAGTAGTTGCGGCTCATGAGTGTCAATGCATTGCGCATTTCCGACCCTGCCGCGAAGACGAGCGCATCAGGTCGCTGACCATCGACGATCAGGTCGATACGCGGTGTCAGTGCCGCCTTATGCGCGTTGAGTGCGATCCAGTCTACGAAATAGAACCGTTTGTACATCACCTTTGGATCAGTAGGTTGGCTCGCGCCGAGATTGACGGTGCTGCCTGCACGCGAACGAAACTGAATCTCGTTCTTCGGCACATCTACGTAGACCAGCAGCGCATCATCCCATCCCGCCAGTGCTGCTCCGCAACCATAGAGGATTGAGATGCCTGCACGGGTTTCGGGCTGAAGTGCTTCCAGTGCGTTCTTGTCGAAAAAGTCCGCCAGCATCCCGGTAAAGCGCGTGCCAAAGATCGGGTCATCACCACCCATGAATGGCGCGATCAACTCCTCAATTTGTTTTTCTGGCAGATAGGCACTGCGCACATCATTCCACGCAGCAGCAACTCCTTTAGCATGAAGCGCGGCATCCAGCTCATCACGCAGATGATCCCAGAAGATACCGATATAGCCATCGATGATGACCCGCGAGTGATGGCGCAGTGCATCAGCCAACGCTTCAATGCCGACGCCGATCTTCCCATCGCCAATCGGAAAAGCAGGATAAATATCATATTGCCCATGCGAAACTGATGGATGAAGCAGGGGGGCAAGTTCCTGCGAAGTTTTGCGCAGCGCCATGAGGCTCATTCTCCCTGTTCGGGGCGCTTGAAGTCATCTTCATAACGGGTGATGTCCGCCTGCTGCCAGTTGCCAAAGGCGACTTCCAGCACGCGCACATTCGGTCCGGTGCTGCTCAGGCGGTGCCTGGCGTTCGCTGGAATCCAGACTTTGTCGCCTGCTTTCGGGTAGAAGAGATTATCATCCACCTGCACTGCCGCACCGTCGTCGAGTACGATCCACAACTCGGCGCGCCCGGTGTGCGATTGCAGGCTCAGGCGCTGCCCCGCTGTGACCGTCATCAAGCTGACTGTCACATCTTCATTGAAGGCGTACTGCTCGAATGATCCCCAGGGGCGAACAATGTGGGCAATTTCAGGCATGTCTGCCGGTATTGGTTTGGTGACGTAGTTAGTCATGGAAATTCTCTGCTTCCTTTATCGGATAACGGCTAGATCGGCGAGGAATTGTTTACGTTGCACCACACATGGCTTTCCATCAACATTGATGACAACCTGAGCGAAATTACGGTCCACAAGTGCACCATAATCGTGTCCGGCGCGTGCTGGGTAAATGCCCAGATAGGTCAGGGGGGTATCACCGACATTGATCGTGCGATGCGCGGTATATCCTGGCACGTAGACAACGCCATCGGGCAGCAGATCGACACTGTAGGCGTGGTGTGTCTGTTCATGCTCGAGCAGCATCCTGCCCGCACCTGTGAGACCGATGTAAATCTCGGCGGCAGGTCGCCACTGGTGGAAGTGCCCGCGTGTAAGGAAGTATTCTTGTCCAACACGCCCCGGCATGATCCTACCGATGCCATAATGGAGATCTCCATCACCGGTGGCAAGCTCAACGCTGGCGACGCTGTAGACCAGCGGATCGCCCTGCTCTAGTAGTGCGCGTTCGTAAGCATCGGAATCAGCAAACACGCCGCGCAACTGGCTCAGTGTGCGTTCAACGACAGCAGCACCTAGGATAGCAGCGTTGACTTTGTCGAATGGGATAAATTGGGATAAATCGATCATTTCCTGTGATCACCCGAAATGGTTGTTTACGTCTGTACTAAACACGGTAGCGAATACCTCACAGATATAAGCTTCAAGGTTAAGTGCAAGAGCAGTTATGCTGGGAGCGGTTTCATCTAGTCGAGACTGCCTTCTTTACCTTACCTAAAAAACAATAGCACACTTTTTGTTGAGCCGTGGAGCTTCACCACACAAATATACTGTCTATACACATTCAGACTATTGTATCAACCCGGTGGCGGTGCTTAGATTGGTAACGTAGGCTTTTGTTGAAAGAATAAGACGAACGGTTTGAATTGAAAGGAAAGCATTCTCATGAAACGTAGAACTACATTATTAGTAACTCTGTTGTTCCTGCTCGTCTTCACCCTTGCCGTTGTTCCTGCGGGGGCACAGGAAGATAGTATCCTGATTTGGGGTTTCTCCACTCACACCCAGGGGATTCTTCGACTGGCTGAACAGTTCGAAGAAGAATTCGGCGTCGCGGTCGAGTATCAGGAACTGCCATTCGACCAAATCCCAAATGAAGTCATCAATTCTGCACCCGTTGGCGAAGGGCCGGATGTGTTTCTGACCTTTACCGTGACACAGTTGGTGGACAACGGTGTCATCGAACCGATTGACCTGACCGGAATGGAAGACCAGTTCCAATCATCGTCGCTTCAGTTGTTCAACTACCAGGGGCAGAACTGGGCTCTGCCGTTCGCTTACGAGAACGTTGCCTTTGTGCGGAATGTTGATCTGGTTCCAGAAGCACCGGCGACCTGGGATGAAGTGCGCGAAATCTCCACACAAATCATAGAATCAGGCGCAGCGCGCTATGGCTACGTTCCCTTCTTTGGCGATCCGTATCATCAGTATCCGATGTGGAGCGCATTCGGTACCTATATGTTCGGGCAGAACGAAGACGGCAGCGTTAATCTAGATGATATTGGGTTGAACAGTGAGGGCGGTCTCCGCTCGGCTCAATGGTTGAGCGACTACTATGCCGATGGGCTGGCGGACGCGGACATGGGCGATGAGGTCATCCTCGGTCTGTTCGAGGAAGGACAGATCGCGATGTTCGTGACGGGTCCCTGGTGGTCGCAGCGCCTGATCGACTCTGGCATCAACTACAGCATCGATCGCCTGCCCGGCGTCGAGGGCGTGACCGAACATGGCAGCGCCATGATGAGTGGTTATGGATTTGCCATCAATGCCTTCAGCGAAAAGAAGTTGCTGGCGGAAGCCTTCGTCCTCGATTTCATGATGCGACCGGATACCATGGAGACACTGCTGACCGGCGGCGAAAGCGGCAGCGCACTGACGCGCTTCCCGGCTTTTAACGGTGTAGAAATTGAAGGTGATCCTAATTTGCCCGGTTTCATGGCGGCGGCTGAAACAGCAATTATCTCCCCCAACGTTCCGGTATTTGGCACGCTTTATACTGCCTGGGCGAACGCGACCATTCTGATCGCACAGGGCGAAGATCCAGTTGAGACCATGAACAACGTTGTCGAACAAGTACGGGCAGAGATCGAAGCATCGCAATAAAAGGCAAGTAGCTCAGGCTAGACTGAAACGCTTCACTGAGGAATTCGGCTTGAACTTCAGACACAGGTTAAGCCGAATTCCAAGCGGTCATTTACGAGCATCTTTTGCCTAATGCTGCTAGGGTAGTCTTATGACAACACAAATAGATACGGCGCTCACCCCTCCCCCGAGCGGGTCGTCCACTTCGGGACAAGGAAGTATTAGTGTCATCGGATTACTTGCTCGCTACCTAGGTCTGGCAGCGTTCAACGCCATGGCGCTCACCTTCATTTACACCTTCTTGCAGGATGACAACCTAAATCTGGTGGTGGTCTTCAGCATCATCACACTTCTTGCAAATATTGTCATCTTTGTCCCCCGTCTATGGCCGTTGCGCTGGATTGCGCCAGGACTCCTATTGGCGCTGCTCTTCGTCATCTATCCCATTGTCTATACGGTCGTCACAGCATTCTCCAATTATGGTGACGGTCATATGTTGACCAAGGGGCAGGTCGCATCACTGCTGGAACAGCAGCAGTTCATTCCCGAAAATGCGCAGACCTACCGCTGGATCGTATATCAGAATGCAGCAGGCAATTATGCCCTGTGGCTGGTTACGACAGATGCAGCGGGTAACCCGCTTGTCGCCTTCGCACCTATTGGTGCGGCAATAGAAGAGGTGGCATCCCCGGCGTCAGAACCCCCGGAGCAGTACGCAGCCTATCGTCTCCTGACCAGAGCCGAACAGACACGTGCGCTGGGGACATTAGAGCGTGCAGTCTTCGGGATTGGCAGTGATACGGTTGCTATCCTGAATGGTCGCCAGGCGGCGAGACCGCTCATGCAGCGCTATGTGTATGATGCGACATCGAATAGTATCCTCGACCAGCAGACCAACACGCGCTATCTAGGAGACGATAAACTAGGCTTATTCATCCCAGAAGGCGGAACCGCCGAGAATGCACTGGTACCCGGCTATCGTGTGAACATCGGCTTGGCGAACTTCCAGCGATTATTTTCCAACCCGGTACTGCTGGAACCCCTTGTCGATATCTCGGGCTGGACGGTGATGTACGCAATTTTAGCCGTGGTCATCTCTTTCGCCTTTGGGCTTTTGATGGCAATGGTGCTGGATCATCCCTTTGTTCCCTTTGCAAAGTTCTGGCGTGCACTGATCTTTATCCCCTACGCCATTCCAGCCGTCATCTCGATTTTGATCTGGAGGGGACTGCTCAACCAAACCATTGGCATCGTGACCAATGCCATTGCCGACCTGACGGGGTATCGCATCCCCTGGTTCACAGACCCCTGGGCGGCAAAAGCTGCTATTTTGCTGGTCGATTTGTGGATCGGCTATCCCTACATGATGCTGGTGTGCAGTGGTGCGCTCAAGGCGATCCCCACTGAGATGTACGAAGCGGCAGCAGTCGATGGCGCGAAGCCGTGGCACAGCTTCTGGAAGATCACGCTGCCTATGCTCCTGATTAGTGTCGGACCGCTGCTAATTGCGTCATTTATGTTCACCTTCAATAACTATCTCCTGATCGAACTCCTGACGTCGGGCAACCCCCCAATACCGGGCATAACAGCCACGGCAGGCTATACCGATCTACTGATCAACTACACCTACAATCTTGCCTTTGGTGCCAATAATGCCAACACACAAGCAGACTACGGGTACGCTTCAGCGATCACCCTGATCATTTTCGCCGTGATGGTCGTCATCGCGTTATTCAACTATCGTTTTGTTGCCCGCTGGGAAAGGATTGGCGAAAATGTCTAGTCGTCCGCGTGCAAAGGTGCGCGTCCAAGAAGACCACGCCTCGACTTCACTGATAGTCTCATCTAGAGAGCGGTTTTTCGGCACAACATGGCGAATGATCCTTGTCCTGTTGGCGACCGCTTTCGCGCTGCTGCCAGTGGTGTTTGTGTTCTCATCGGCGATCAATCCCGCAGGGACGCTGACGACACAAACACTGCTGCCCCGCGGGATCGAAAGCCTGAGCGATATGACGACTAACTTTCGAAAGTTGATGTTCGATGCCGAGTCACTGGCGGTTTTCCCATTCTGGAATTGGGTCGTCAATTCCGCTATTGTCTCAGTCACCAGCACCACGCTCATTGTACTCTCGACTATCCTGAGCGCCTATGCCTTTTCGCGCTTTCGCTTCTATGGGCGCAAAACGCTGCTTCTGGGCATCATGCTCTTGCAGGCATTCCCCAACCTGCTGGCGATGATCGCCATCTTCCTGATCCTGTTGGAAATTGGCAGGCTCTCGACCGCCATCCCGCAGGTGCTTCCCTTCCTGAGCTTTATTGACTGGTCATTTCTGAACCTTTTCGTGCTAAACGCGCTCGGTGGGCTGATCCTGGTCTATGTTGCGGGGTCGGCAGGCCTGAACACCTGGCTGATGAAAGGATTTCTGGATACCGTGCCGCGCGAAATTGACGAATCCGCGAAGGTGGACGGCGCGACCGCCTGGCAAACGTTCTGGATGCTGATCTTTCCGTTAGCACGACCAATGATCGTCGTCATCGGTGTTATCGCGTTCATTGGCACTTTCAATGATTTCGTCCTTGCGCGCATTATCCTGCGCGACAAGGAGAACTGGACAGTGATGGTCGGATTATACAGTTTCATCAACGAGCAGTTTAACAGGGATTGGGGGATGTTCGCGGCCGGTGCGGTTGTTGCCGGAACACCAATTGTTATTATGTACTTGCTGTTACAGGATCATCTCGCGCGAGGGCTGACATCTGGCGCGGTCAAGGGCTGAACATAATGTTTCATTGCCACCCGTTTGCTACCTGCTAGCGGCGCATCTGTCGTCGGAACTGTCCGGGTGTCAGATGATAGTGGGTCTTGAATACCTTGTTGAAGTGATTCGCATCAGCGAAGCCGGTATTAGTGGCGATCTGTTCGAGAGAGGCATTGGTCTCTAGCAAGCGTGTGACGGCTTCATTCAGACGAACTCGCAGAATGAACTGTGCTGGGGGTATGCCTACTGTGTCGCGGAAACGGTGGCTGAAGTGGCTGCGGCTGACATTGTATAAATCTGCGATTTCTTCAACGCTGATTGCGCGATGAATGGACTGCATGATGTATTTACGGATTGGCTTGAGAAATGCTTCCTGCTCAGATAGATCAGAATAGGATTTTTCATAGTGATAGCGTTCGCACTCCAGCATGAATTTGAAGATCAATTCTTCCTCGGTGAAGCGATCTCCGACGACTGCGCGGACAAACAAACTATTCAGCAAAGCCAGCGCTGCCACCATTACTGGACTATCCGGATGTGCTTCAAATACGGGGGGCATCTGTTCACGAAGCACCTTCAAACGGTTCACGACATATTGGTGACGGACAATCAGCCAGAAGAAATGCCAGGCAGATCCTTCGCTCGGCACAAAGTAGCAGTGCTGCGATGGGATGATTGTCGCAAATGCCGTTCCTGGCGGTAGCGCATACTGATGTCCTGCTTCCTCATAACAACCGACGCCATCCAGTGTGTACTGGAATAGGAAGAAAGGATCGTTGTAATCTTTATGACTCTTCATCCCATCCCAGTAATATGTTTCACCTGCGGGTTGAATCTCGACGGCTGCAGCAGCGTAGAGTTCCGGTGTGAAACCAAATCGATAATTGTGAGCAAGCTGATGAAGCCGGGATTTGAGTTCGATCAGGGTGGTCATAACGCCCCTCACACATTTACTTTGCCGCAACACGCAAACTATTGAGTCCGCTTGGCACCGTTGGTAAGACAAAACATGATTCTACACTCGATTTCAGGATTAAACACATGTCGCTCAAAATCGCAATGATTGGTGCCGGATCTATCGGCTACACACGTGAACTACTCCACGACATTCTGACGGTTCCGGAACTGGTCGATTCGACCTTTGCTTTCACCGACATTTCCGAACGCAATCTGGAGATGGTGACCGCCCTCAGCAAGCGTGATATTGCCGCGAATGAGCTGCCAGCAAAGATCGAGGCGACGACTGACCGTCGCCGTGCGCTGGCGGACGCAGACTATATCCTCTGCCTGATCCGTCAGGGCGGGCTGGAGGCATTCAGGAGCGACATCGAAATTCCGCTCAAGTACGGCATTGATCAGTGTGTCGGTGATACCCTCTGCGTAGGGGGCTTAATGTACGCTCAACGCACTATTCCTGCGCTACTCGACTTCTGCAAGGACATTCGTGAGGTTTCCAAGCCGGACGCGCTGTTCATGAATTACTCGAACCCGATGGCGATGAACATCTGGGCATGTAATCAATATGGCGGTGTTAACACTGTTGGACTGTGTCATGGTGTCACGGTGTCACACTGGCAGATTACTGAATGCGTCGAACTGTGGGCGAAGCGCGAAGGGCTGATCACCCAAGACGAGAAGCTGCATCGCCGCGACGTTCAGGTCGTCTCTGCTGGCATCAACCATCAAACGTGGTTCACCAAGGTCATGTGGCGCGGTGTAGATTTTCTGCCGCTTCTGCCCAGCCTGTTCGCTGAACACCCAACCTTTCGGAACACCGAGAAGTTGCGCATCGATGTCCTCAGGCGATTCGGCTACTACAGCACCGAGTCAAACGGGCATCTGAGCGAGTACCTGCCCTGGTATCGTAAGCGCCTGAACGAAATCCCGCAGTGGATCGACCTGTCGGACTGGATCAACGGCGAGACGGGCGGCTACCTGCGCATTTGCACCGAGAGTCGCAACTGGTTCGAGACGGATTTTCCCAACTGGATGGCGCAACCTGCGCCGACAATCTCGCCCGAAACCCGCACCGAAGAGCACGGCTCCTACATCATCGAGGCGCTGGAAACTGGGCGTCCGTATCGCGGCACATTCAATGTTGTCAACAATGGGCACATCACCAACCTGCCGAAGGGCTGTGTCGTCGAAGTCCCCGGTCTAGTCGATCAAGCGGGTATTCACATGACTGCGGTGGGCGATCTTCCGCTGGGCTGCGCTGCAACTTGCGCTGCAAGTGTGCGTGTCCAGCAAATAGGTGTTGAAGCAGCGGTGCATGGAGATGTAAACCTGCTCAAGCTGGCGATGCTGCATGACCCGCTGGTTGGCGCGGTCTGCAATCCCGAAGAGGTTTGGCAGATGACCGACGAAATGCTAGTCGAACAGGCGCAGTGGCTGCCCCAATATGCACAGCAGATCCCAGCTGCTCGCCAACGGTTAGCACAGGCTGAGGCCAATGGAACTCGTGTGCGAACGATGGAGACACAGGGCGTCGCGCGGATTGCTGTTCGTTCCACACACGAGATGGCACAGGATGCCGAGCATATGCGCCGCTTGACCGCGACCGCGAACAAAGGCAATCTGGAACGCGAAGATCAACCGGAAGCCTCCAGCGATTAGCACGACGAAGGATTAAACGGAATGTCATCTTTTTTTCACACGAGCGCTCTCAACTCGCTTGCCGTCGCGTACAGCCGCCGCGGTTCGTATTTATCAATTGTCTCGCGGCACGGTCGTCTCTACTTCCAGAGCATGTACGGCGGTCGGTGGAACGACGGTGAAGAACTGTTCGAATTAATCCTCATCGACCATGCAGGCAATCCGCAACCCTTTGAGATTGAGGCACGCCCGGATCGTCTGAATCTCACCAGTGCAACAGGCAGCGTCGAAATTTGCGCCGCCGGGGAAAATAATGCACTTGTCCATGGACGGAACGCTGGACTACGCCTAATGCGTCAAACCGCTGAGCGCATGTTCGACTATATCTACTCCCCGGAAGGCGCTCGTTGGGAGGTGAATTCGTTCGACGCTGCCATCAAGGCAGGTTTAAGAACACAGCGCGGAGTACTGCGGATCAATGCTCCTTGGGATCGCATACATAACCAGACCATCACGGCTGATTTTCTGCCAGATGAGCACGGCATCGTTGAGGGTCAAATTCACTTGTTTACGAGCGTTTGGCGTCAGCAGGATCGAGATAGGTTCGACTTCGAAGCGGCAGCAGTGGAAAACGCGCGCGACTTCGCCATATGGATAGATGCCGCTCTGCCCGTTCCCCAACGCTGGAGCAAAGGGCGCGAAACAGCGTCCCTTGTCCATTGGAGTTCAGTGGTCGCGCCGCATGGACTCCTGCGCCGATACACGATGCTCATGTCGAAAGACCTGATGAATCGCGTGTGGAGCTGGGATCACTGCTTCAACGCGCTGGCGCTTGCTCGGCAGGACATGGCGTTGGCTTGGGATCAATTCATGTTGTTTTTTGATCATCAAGACGCCCAAGGCGCACTCCCCGACTTTCTGGCAGACAGCTTATGCTCTTTCTCGTTCTGCAAGCCACCGATTCATGGGTGGACGCTGGGCCAATTGATGCAACTGGACGGGAATCTGCCAAATGACCGCCTGCGCGAAATCTACACACCACTGGCACACTGGACCGACTGGTGGTTTGCATATCGCTGTGATGAGGGTGACCTTATCCCTAAGTATTTCCATGGCAATGACAGCGGATGGGATAACGGCACAGCCACTGTCGAGGGTTTACCCGTTCAAAGCCCCGACCTGTGCGCTTATCTTGTGCTACAAATGGATGTACTCGCGGAACTGGCGACACGATTGGGTAAGCATGACGAATCCAGCACATGGAAACGGCGGGCGGACGATTTGCTGTCTCGGATGCTCGCGCATCTCTGGACAGGCGAACGCTTCGTGCCGAGACATGCACTCACATGTGCAAGCCGCAGTGGGGACAGTGCGCTAATGCTGGTGCCTTTGATTCTGGGGAAGCGCCTACCGCTGGAGGTCCGTGACGGTCTGGTGAAGGAAATCCGCCGCTTCATGACCGATCACGGCATCCCCAGCGAACATCCTCAAAGTCCATATTTTGTAGCAGATGGTTACTGGAGCGGGGCAATCTGGGCACCCTATACCTATCAGATTGTCAACGGGTTGCTCGCCTGCGGCGAACGTGAACTCGCGCTTGACATCAGCCGTAAGTTCTGCGAGATGGCAAACCGCAGCGGTATGGCGGAAAACTTCAACCCTCTCACCGGGGAAGGATTGAAAGATTCAGCTTACACATGGACTGCCAGCGTATTTTTGTTGTTAGGAAACTTTGTGCTGCAAGAGGAATCTTAGAAATGAACATTGTGCTGCAGAATACGACGCTGCGTCTGGAACTCGATCGGGGCAGTGGTGCATTGGTAGGACTCGCATCTGCGGATGGACGCTGGGAAATCCTCAATCGTCCACACCTTGGATTGTCCTTCTATCTGCTGATGCCACTCCCTGACAGACGCAACAATCCCGTCTATGGTGAAAAACAGTCCGCACCTGCGGTCGTCCTTTCCTCAGATGGCACGGCGGTGCGCTTTATCTGGAATGGGGTCACTTCTGAGTTCGGCGGACAGCATGACGTGACGGTCACAATGGATGTTCGCCTGACGGAACGGCAGGCAGTTTATACCATAACACTCGAAAATCGATCCCACCTAACCATCGAGAGTGTCTACTGCCCGTACCTAGGTGATGTGCAGCGCCCGCCTAACAGTGAGTGGTTTAAGACCTTCATTTATCGCTACGCAGATGCCCATGAAGGCAACATCTTCCCCGTTTTTGACAACATGCGCGGTTATTTTGGGGTCGATTATCCGATTCTGCTCCCAGATTGGAACGCTGCATCCGGCGTACCCATGACCCCCTATATTCTCCTGAGAAATGCAAAGCAGGGATTATATGTCGGGGTCAACAGTTCCAGCACCGAGTTCGTTACTTGGTTACTGGAACTCCGTCCGGGCTATGGTAGTTCAATTGACGACCGTGTTCCTGATGGGTTGTCGATCAGCGGCAAAGACATTGCAACACGTTTTGCTGCTGCACACATGCCCTACGTGCAACCCGGCGAGACTCGCGAACTTACTCCGGTCGTGCTGGAAGGCTTTGAGGGCGGGTGGCAGCAGGGTGTCGATATCTACAAGCGCTGGCGCGACAGCTGGATGAAGCGCCCCTACATTCCTGAGTGGGCGAGGGAACCGCACGCTTGGCAGCAGATCCACATTAACTCACCGGAAGATGAGCTGCGCCTCCGCTTTGTGGATCTGCCGAAGGTTGCCGAGGAATGCGCGCGACATGGTGTAAAGGCGATCCAGCTCGTGGGCTGGAATGATGGCGGGCAGGATAGGGGTAACCCGTCGCACGACCCCGACCCCCGGTTGGGAACCTTTGAGGAACTCCGGCAGGCAATCGCAGAGATCAAGGCGATGGGCGTCAAACTGGTATTGTTCTCGAAGTTCACTTGGGCAGACCGCGCGACTGAACGCTTCCGCAACGACCTGATTCGCCTTGCCGTCAAAGACCCTTACGGCGATTACTATGTGCACGGGGGCTACCAGTATCAGACGATTACACAGCTTCTCGACATCAATACCAGACGTCTGATCCCAATGTGCTTCAGCAGCGAAGACTACCTGCGTGTTTGCGACGAGGAATTTCGTAAATTGGTCGACTTGGGGGCGGATGGCACACTGTTCGATGAATGCCTGCATCATATGCCAACGCTGCTGTGCTTTGACAGCTCACATGGACACCGCTACGGGATGCCGACCTTCGCCAACGACCGCAAGCTGATTGACAATTTCCACACCATCAGCGATCCGGTGAGTCCCGACTTCTTGTTTGTAGGCGAAGCCTGCTATGACTGGGAAATGGACACATACCAGATGTCTTATCACCGCAGTTGGAGCAAGACCCATATCCCACTCTCTCGCTATATGCTGCCGGAAGGCTTATTTATGACGGCGGTCACGGGTTTCAATGACCGCAATATGATCAATCAATGCCTACTGTATCGTTATATCATCAGCTACGAACCGTACCATTTCAAAGGTCATCTGGATGATTTTCCATTGACCATCGCCTATGGCAAGCAGATGGATGCGCTACGCACCGAGCTGCGCGACATCCTGTGGGATGGCGAATTCCGGGACAGGGTTGGCGCGACAGTTACCGTAAATGGGCAGCCGCACCATCCGTATTCCGTCTTCATCAACCGGGCCACAGGCAAGATGGGTGTCGTCGTCGTCAATTACGATGAAAGCGTCATCATCCAGGCACAGGTAGCGGCAGACGACGGACGGGCGCTGTCCCGGCACCGGCTGGTCGATGCGCCGGATTGGCGTTCGAGCGCTGACGAAGTGACGATCCCGCCGCTATCGGCTGCGGTGCTCCTAGAATAAGGCGCGGAAGGAAACTCATGAACACTCCACAACGCATTCACGAACTGTTCGATAAGGGTGGCGGCGTTTTCCGCCTGATCCCGACCTTTGTGCCGCGCCGGTTCAGCGAAGCCGGACGGCGGCTGCGGCTGCACCCTGACGATTATTATGCGCTCGGCACCAAACGCGGTTCGATCAAGGAGCGCTGGTTCTCGTCGGTCATCGCCGCCATGAACGGACCGTTGGCACCGCCCGATGAAGGGCTGAGCTACGTGGATACCGGTGCTGAGGACAAGTTCACTCTGCGCGATGCCGCCGAGGAACTGGGCGCAGCGCTGATCGGTTCGGCGCTCAAGCAAAAATACGGCACCTGGCCAATGTACTCAAAGTTCTTCGATTACAATCCGCCTCTGTTTTTCCATCTGCACCTGACCGACGAGGCGGCGGCGCGTGTCGGGAGGATCGGGAAGCCGGAAGCGTATTACTTCCCGCCACAACTCAACAATCATCCAGGCGAATTTCCGGTCACGTACTTCGGTTTCGATCCGACCGTAACGCGCGACGAAGTCCGGCAGCGTCTGCTCGACTTTGAAAAGCGAGATACGCGCATCACCGAGCTGTCACGCGCCTTTCGGTTGGAACTGGGTACCGGCTGGTATACGCCGCCCGGCGTGCTGCACGCGCCCGGCTCCTACCTGACTTATGAGCCGCAATGGAACAGCGATGTCAACTCCGTCTATGAAAATGTCACCTCCGGTGAGGTATACCCCTATGATTTCCTGGTCGAAAACTGCCCGTCGGACAAAAAGCAGGATGTCGATTACGTTCTGAGCCTGATGGATTGGGAAAAGAACGTCGACCCGGATTACCGCAAGCGCTGGTTCCGTCCGTCCATCGTTTGCGGCCACAGTGACGAACGCCATACGGAAAAATGGATCACCTATGGCAATCCGTATTTCGGGGCGAAGGAGCTCACGGTGCAGCCCGGTCAGACGGTCCTCGTAAAGGATGAGGCGGCCTATGGCTGCATCCTAGTACAGGGGCATGGCAGGTTTGGCGCCTTCGATGCCGAAGCAGCCATCATGCTGCGTTTCGGCCAGCGCAGCGCCGACGAATATTTTGTCAGCGAAGATGCAGCACAGCGGGGCGTCATTATCTCCAACGCGAGTGCATGCGAGCCGCTGGTGATGCTCAAGCATTTCGGCCCGAACCATCCCGATATGCCACCGGCGCCTTAAGGAGTTAACATGAAATTCTACGTAAACAACTGGATTTTCGGGTCTGTGTCGCTGGAAGAGACGGTCGCGCGCATCGCAAAGATCGGGTTCGATGGGATCGAGTTGGTCGGCGAACCCAATCAGTACCCGGCGGAACTGGTCAACAGGCTGATGAAAGACCACGGTCTGCACGTGCTTTCGATCTGCGGGATGCATCCCGGGCCGGATAAGGACGACCTGCGCTTGTTCTCGCACCCAGAGCCGAAAGAGCGTGAGAAGGCTGTCACCTATGTCAAACGCTGCGTCGATCTGGCCAAAGCAGTTGGCGCGCGCAGTGTGCTGGTGGTACCCAGCCTTGTCGGACAGCCCGCACTGAAAGTGTCGAAAGAGGCAGATCTGAACACAGCCGTTGAGCCGATGCGCAAAGCAGCGGAGTATGCCGGTTCACAGGGCATTTTGCTGTCCATCGAGCCGATCAATCGCTACGAGGTTGGCTTAGTACACTCAGTTGCAGACTCAATCGCGTTGGCTAAACGGGTCGGGCACGAGGCATGTCGAGCGATGGGTGACACATTCCACATGCAGATTGAGGAAGGCGATGGCATTCCGAATGCGATCCGGCGGGCGGGTGCGCACTGGTTCCAGCATCTGCATGTGGCCGACAACACGCGCGAGGCACCGGGACTGGGCACCATGCCGTGGCGCGAGATCTTGCGCGCGCTGTACGACATTGGGTACCAGGGTGGTGTGTCGCTCGAGCCGCTGCCGAAA
>CALBRY010000522.1 GCA_937927665.1 uncultured Chloroflexota bacterium | reverse complement strand
TACCGTAATACGCAAGCACGTTGATTTTGGCGCACACCGCCGCAAACAGCAGGATGCCGACAAGGACTGCATCGCGGGTGCTTATGCGAAATCGCAAACGATACGCCGCATAGATCGCACCAGTCACCGCCACCGCCGAGATCGAGTCCGCCAGTGCTAGCCGCTCAAAAAACAGGTGATAGGTGCTGAGAGTTAGGGCAACCGCCGACGCGACCATCCCTGAAACACCGCTGATCAACCGCGCAATCGCAAGCCACGCGGCGAACGTGATCACACTAGCGATAATGGTCGCCGCACGCCCAACCCACATCGGCGCGGCTGCGGTCGCGTCAAATAGGATATACCAGTAAATCGTAAGCGGGCGTCCCAGATCGATACCTTCAAGCGGACTGGCGGTTTCGATGATTCGTTCTGCGTAATTGAGATGAACAGTTTCATCGATAAAGGGAGGAAATGCATCAATTGCGGAGAGACGCGCCGCGAGAAAAATCAACACAAGCGCAGTAAAGAGGGTCAGTTCAAAACGAAGTTTGCGATGTTTTGGCAACATAATAGGCGCTCCCTTTCGGTGAGCGCCTATTTTACTCGAGCGGGTCAAGCCTATGTTAGGGAGTGTAGGCTTTATCCAGCACTTCAAAGTCGGTGAACAAGAAATGGTCGTGGTAGTAGTGTATCCACAGGAACGATAGGATCGCCGTGTAATACGCGATGTCGAAGTGTTGATTCGCGCCAATATCGGGGCGAATAACTGGCGCAATCGTGTACACGATCCCGAACACCACCAGCGAACCGACCAACATCAGCGTGCTCAACGCGAACAACCCACGCGAATCTTTGCTTGTTTTGCTGAAGCGCGCGACAACTGGCGCTTCTTTATCAAGCGTTCCCATATCCTGACGAATCTTGATGATGTAGAACGTAATCGCGAGATACTGGAATGAGTGCCACGTGTTCAAGCCTTGGAAGGCAGTATCCAGATTATCGAGCATGGGGATTGTGAAAGCGACACCGACCGTAAGGACGACAAAAAGCGTCTTGGGTACGTTAAGGATGCCCTGACGCGCTTCGCGCACAGTCTTGATGACCCAAAGGAAGGTTGCGATACCGAACAGTGCGGACATGACGACGAACAACCATGTCGCTTGGAAAAATTCCGGGATCACCGACGTGAGATCGTTCGCGCCGATGTCAAAACTGCCTTGACTAATCTTGAGTGCCGCAAACGGGAAAAGGCAGGTCAGGATCACCGCGTAGTCAATCATACGGGCGACTGGTGAAACTGCGCTTCCCTTGCGAACAAAATTCGTCTCTTTGTGGTTGTAAAGCTCAACGATGTATGTAATCTGATGCAGCACGTGGAGCGAAGCCCAGAAGAAGAAAATCGTCAGCAGGAGATTCAGATTCAGGAACGCCAGCGAAATGACCACGATCGGGATGATAATTGATGACCGGATCAACATCGGGTAGCGTTTGTTGAAATCTTTGTCCAGCCCGGTGCGGAGGAAGGTGGACATCATGTGCGGACCACCCACTGCAATGGCGACAAACCCGTTGACCGCGTTACGCCCCACATCCGGGTCCATCCCCAATTGGACCAGCAACAGATAAACCATATACGGAAGCGGGACGAAAATCACGCTCAACGTAATGAACATGAGATCCCAGCGGCGGCTCCGCAGCCACATCTGCGATTGGCTTGATGCAGCGGGGGATGACGGGGATAATCTTGCGGTAAGTACACCCATGATCAATCTCCTGAGCAGTATGCGAATTGTTTAGCGTACCAAAACAATTCCTAGATTAATCTGCTCTCATCTTCAAGTCAAGTCCAATTGCAGAAGGAGACCCCGGAACCTGATGATGCTGGCGGCATCGCGCCTCATAGACTTCGTGTGCGCCTACCATGATGATAGAATCATTGTAATGCGCGGGTTTGCCATTCACCAACCGTTGAGTACGGGTGGCATTTTCGCCGCACACGACGCAGATGGCGTGCAGCTTGGTGACTTCTTCGGCGCGGCACATCAATTCAGGGATGCTCCCGAAGGGTTCACCACGAAAATCCATATCCAGACCAGCACAGATCACCCGAATCCCGCGATTGGCAAGCGATTCGACCACATCCACGATTGATCGGTCGAAAAACTGCACTTCATCGACCGCGACAACAGTCGTTCCCGTCTCGATCAGTGCGGGAATTTCATCTGGTGCGCTGATCTGTTGTGCGGCGAATGCCTGACCTGTATGGCTGTTCACGGCTTCCGCACTGTAACGATTGTCAATTTTGGGCTTAAAGACTTGTACCTTTTGTTGGGCGATAACGGCGCGGCGCACACGGCGGATCAGTTCCTCGGTTTTTCCGCAGAACATACTCCCGCAGATAACTTCGACGCGCCCACTGCGATGAATCATGAGCTTCTTACCTCACTTGTAAACAAAAAGGCAGGCATGACCGGGGTCACGCCTGCCTGTAATCGCGCTCATAGAGAGGGTTACTGCTGTGCCGAATCGTCAGCCTTCGGCAGTTCGTAACCACGCGCCCGAAGCCCACGCTTCAGATCGCTCAACACCTTACGACCAATGCCGGGGATTTCGAGGATCGCTTCGTCGCCCTGTTCCAGCTTGGCGAGTAATTCGCCCGCTGTCGTGATGTTCTGCTCTGCAAGCAGGTTGACGTAGCGCTTCTCAATGCCCAATTGGTTGATCGGCAGGTTTGCCGGGGTCTTGGCGGCTTCGCGCTTTTCGATTTCAGCGCGGCGGTCAGTCAAGACCTGCAAGCGCTTCATGAAGCGATCAACCTGACCTTCGGTGTCCACGATGCGCTGTTCGCCGGTATAGAAAGGATGGCAGCGCGAGCAAATATCCGTACGGATTTCTTTGACTGTCGCACCTGTCGTCCACGTATTGCCACACGCACAGGTAACGACCGCCTCAGGATACCATGTCGGATGAATCTGTTCCTTCATTCTGTTCTACTTTCTGAGGGTCTGAGCCTCACTACTGCGTGAGTCGACCTGCGCGGATCAGTCGCCGCTGGCTGCTGGAGCTGCTGCGGGCTGTTTCGTTGGCAGTTCGGGATACACGCTAATCTGCTTCCGACCTTTGCGACCCTTTGCGGGTTCAAACACCACGAATCCTTCGACTGTGGCAAAGATGGTGTAATCCTTGCCCATCCCTACGTTGACGCCGGGGTGAAACTTTGTTCCGACCTGACGCACGATGATGTTGCCGGGGATCACGCGTTCTCCGCCGAAGCGCTTTACGCCGCGACGCTGAGAATTACTATCATGACCGTTGCGGCTGCTGCCGCCGCCTTTTTTGTGAGCCATTGCCTAAATACTCCCCAAAAGCTGCTTCTTAAACGATGATCTCATCGATCCGCAGCCGCGTGTAGTATTGGCGATGCCCACGCTTGCGGCGGAAGTTGGTACGTTGACGATACTTGAACACGATGACTTTTTTGGCGCGATATTGTGCGACAACCGTCGCCTTAATCTTCGCACCCGCGACAGTCGGCTGACCGATCTGGGTGTTATCTCCGTCACCAATCAAGAGGACTTCGCTAATTTCGATCGTGTCATTGACGGCATTCGACATCCGTTCCACGTCGACCATTTTACCGACTTCAGCGCGGAATTGCCGCCCACCCGTGCGCATGATGGCGTACATTCTATTATGCTCCAAGTCTCACTTGCCACCGCCAGTCCGCAACCCGTTCACACCGGGGTGATTGGCGGGGAGAGTTGGCGAAAAATTGAACAGCAATGGTAGCCTTCGATAGGGGAGTCGTCAATCTCCAACTTCGGGATCGTGGTGCATAAACTCAGACGTGCTGCGCCGAAACATCTTACATCGATTTGGCAACTTCAGTCTTGACGCTTCGCCTCGCGTTTTATATACTGTTTCCATCAATGGAGGCGTGGTGTAGTGGTTAACATATTGCCCTGTCAAGGCAAAGATCGCGGGTTCGAGACCCGTCGCCTCCGAAACGACTACTTATTACGATGCCGTTAACGGATTGTAAGGTAGATTGAATAGCGTCTCTCAATTCGAGGGGCGCTATTTTATTTTCCCCAAGCAGTACCCCATAATTCCCATACAGTGTAAAACGTCAAAGG
>CALBRY010000521.1 GCA_937927665.1 uncultured Chloroflexota bacterium | reverse complement strand
GAACAGCGCATTTCCTGTAGGCGTCACAACCAGCGCATGGATCATGCCGTTGTGGACGTTCCAGCTTGCGAGTTCACCCGCTTCACCCGTGATCGTCGCATCAAATGCGCGAATCGTGCGATCCAAACCGCCGCTGAACAAAACCGATCCATCCGGCGTGAATGCTAACGCGGACACCGCCCGGTAATGCCCGAAAAAGCGTGTCTCCGACCCGTCCGCGCGGGTGAGCGTGATCGATCCGTCATTGTTTGCAGAAGCAACCGCGCCTGTGATCGGATCAACCGCCGTGATAGGCGCATCGGGCGGGCTGCCCGTCCACCCCTGATCGACTTCCATCGGATCAAGTCCTTGCCATGTCCACGCTTTGATCGTGCCATCGGGGTACAGCGCCGTCAGCAGATCACCGTCAATGGCGAGTCCCATCGCGGGAGATGAAAAACCCTCGAACGCATCGGCTCCGTCCACGCGCAGAACCACCCGTTGCGGCGCGATCCGCTCCGCGAGCGTAACCAGCACGCCGCCGTATGCCTCAAACCGGATCGCGCTGATGGGCAGCGCATACGTCTCGACCGACTCGACAACAAGCTGATCGCCTTCCACACGCCACACCCGCACAACCCCGCTTTGATCGCCGGACGCGAGGCGCGTGCCATCCGTGCTGAACGTCAGCGCCGTAATCGCATACAGGTGATCCGCCGCCGTGAATACAAGCCGACTCAACGCAGGATTGCGGTACAACCGGATCGAACCATCCTCGCCGCCTGCCGCGATGACCTGTTCATCAGAAGGCATCGCAACCCGCGTGATCATGATCGGCGTTTGCTCGATTTGCAGGACACCGCCGCCGATCAAGACCATCCATACCCCGGTCGATGCAGCGACAACCGCATTCCCATCTGCCAGAATTACGGCATCGTGAGCGATTCCACGCCCGATGCTCATGGTAGGCTGCAAGCGGGTCACATTGTCACGGGTGATTGCGCTGTCACGCTGCGCGGCGGCAGAACCACCCGGAACCCCAAGCAGGATGAAGCAGGACATCAACGCAAAGACACGAAGACGCGAAGACGCAAAGGTGTATCCGCGTTTCTTTGCGCCTTTGCGTCCTTGCACCTTTCCGTTAATGCCCTTGATATTTTCTCTCTGCGTTCTCTGCGTTCTCTGCGGTTCAAATGCCCTTGCTTCTTTATCCTTCATCGGTGTAACTCCCCGGCGGCGCATCTTCGACTACACTGAACGGAATCGCCGCACTGGTGATCGTCGTCCCGTCGCTCAATTCCGCTGATGCGATCAACTCATGATCGCCCGGTTCAAGCGTCCACCACACCGCCCACGGCGATAACTCGGCGGTGCCAATCTGCACCCCATCCAGCAGATAAGTCACCCGCGTTGTATCGGCAGGCGCGCCGACAGTCAGCCGCAGCCGCTGCGAGTCAAGCGGGATTGACTGCGCGATTTGAAACACGGTATACGGATCAGGTTCGAGCAGTCGCAGCCCTGCATCCGAATCCGGGATCAAGACGCGGCTTCCGGTGGGCGGCATCGGATAGCCATTACGGGTCGCCCAATCGCGGGCTTCTTGCGGAAGCACCGCGAACACCTGCTCGATCCGGTATTCCGTCGGTGTCGAGTCGTCGGCTAATCCCCCCGTGCGGCGGTCAATCGGCAGCCGTTGAAAGATATTGTCCTCGGTTGTCGGTGCTGTCCCGTCGATAAACCATTCGTTTCGCGTGGCGGGGCAAGCATCAGTCGGCAGTAAGCCGCTGAGCGTGCACACAGTCACGCGTTCCAATCCATCGGGGCGCGGGAAATTCGATTCGGGGACGCCGCGCAAAATCTGGCGCATGAACAAATTCCAGATCGGCGCAGCTCCGGTGATCCCCGTGACTTCGACCATCGGCGCGTTATCCGCATTGCCGACCCACACCCCGACCACGATTTCGGGCGTATAACCGACGATCCAGTTATCGCGGGTATCGGTGGTGGTGCCGGTTTTCGCCGCCGCTGGTCGCCCAATGTTGAGCGCACTCCCACGCCCGAATCCGGCGATTCGCGCGTCGTCATCGCTCAAAATATCGGTGATCAACCACGCCAGCCGTTCGTCAATCACCCGCAAGCGCGTGATCGATCCGCCGCCGGGGGCGAGTAAAACCTCACCCGCCCGCGTCCTGACTTCGCGCAGCAGGATCGGGTCAGCACGCAAGCCGCCGTTCGCAAAAATGCTGTACGCCGCTGTGAGATCGATCAACCGGACTTCGCCGCCCCCCAACGTGATCGACAGGTCAACCTGTGTATTGCCCGCCAGCGTGGTGATCCCCGCGTCGGTCGCAAGCTCGACCATCGCCGGAATCCCAACATGATCGAGCGTGATCACCGCCGGAATATTAAGCGAACTCGCCAGTGCTTCGCGCACCAATACGGGACCGTGTTCGACCAAGCCAAAATTAGACGGCGTATAGCTCTCCAAGCGGCGCGTGACGAACGGCGTTTCGACATCCAAGATCATCGTCGCCGCCGTCCATGCGTTCGGGCGATCAGGATTGAGCGCCGCCGCATACGTGAACGGTTTGAGCGTGCTCCCCGGCTGGCGAATGGCATATACGGCATTCACCGCGCCGTCGATGCCCTCATCAAAATAATCCGGCGATCCGAGCATCGTCAAAACTTCGCCCGTTTGCGGATCGATCGCCACGACAGCGGCGTTATGAGCATTGGCGGGTTGGCGGTTCGGTGCGGCGCTGTTGATCGCGTCCAACTGCGCCCGCACGATCGACTCGGCGGCATTTTGCCAGCTTAAATCAAGCGTGGTGATCACGTCTAAGCCGTCGCGGGTGAGTCCATCCGGGAAACGTTCCTCAAGCTGGCGGATGACCGCCATCACGAAATGCGGCGCTTGAATCGGGAACAAGCTCGACGCGAATTGCAGGGCTTCTGCCTTCGCCGTGCCCGCTTCCTCAGCCGTGATCCGCCCGCTGGCGACCATCAAATCAAGGACGATCTCCTGACGTGCTTCTGCCGCCGGAAGATCGGTCAGCGGATCATACAGCGCGGGACTTTGCAGCAGTCCGGCGATCAAGGCGCATTCCGCAAGCGAAAGCTCCGCCGCCCCTTTGCCGAAATATCCCCGCGCCGCCGCTTCGATTCCGTATGCCAGCCCGCCGAAGTACGCTTGATTCAAGTACAACGTCAGGATTTCGTCTTTGCTGTAAACCGCGCTGAGTTGAAATGCTAAGATCGCCTCACGCAGTTTGCGCCGGATCGTTCGTTCGGTGCGTTCGCCCGCTTCTAACAAGGTGATGCGCGCGACCTGCTGTGTGATCGTCGAACCGCCCGCCGCGATTTCGCCGCCGGTGATATTGATCACCGCCGCGCGCACGATGCCGATCAGATCAACGCCGGGATGTTCGTAAAAGTTCGCGTCCTCCGTGCTGATCACAGCGGCGATGCAGTGTTCGGGGATCGCCTCCAACGCGATCGCCGTGTTGCGTCCGCCGGTATCGCCATCCGCGAGAATTTCGTACAACAGCGTGCCGTGACGGTCAAAGATTCGCGTACTTGGCAGCGCTAACCCATCCTCTAAACCGCTGACGGGTGGCAAATCCCATGTCAGCCACGCCCAACCCGCACTAACGCCGATCATCAAAAGCGCCGCCGCGATCAAGACTGCGCGGGTGCGTCGTTTTCGCCGCTTCCACCATTGGATCATTATTGTTTAGGCTCGTCCCAGCTTTATACACGCAGTTCAGTGTATTCGATCCTGCTCACTTTTCGCCCGACGTGCGCTATACTCTTGCTGCGCTTTCGGTCAATTGCGGAGATAACCCGTATGAATATCGCCGTGTTTGGCGCGTCCGGGCAGACCGGGAAATTATTCGTTGAACTCGCGCTCGAAGCCGGACATCATGTGACGGCGCTTGTGCGCGACCCAACCAAGTTGGGGATCAACCATCCTCATTTACAGATTGTCAACGGTGATGCGCTTGATAAAGTCGCGGTCGAAGCGACGGTGCAAGAATCGCAAGTAATCGTCTCGACATTGGGGAATGTCAAAGGCGAACCCGACGATCTGTTATCCGCCAGCGCCGAAAATATCCTCGGCGCGATGCACATTTTCGGGGTGCGCCGCCTGATCGTGTGCGCGCCGATCCATGCTCGTTTTGAGGGCGACCCGCGCACGTTTATTCAGCGGGTACTCGCATTCTTTCAACGGCTGCGAAGATCGCGCAAGGTCAAGCCGCTAACAGCATTCATCAACTTGATCAAAGCGAGCGATTTCGATTGGACGATTGTGCGGTTGGCTTCGCTCACCGGCGGCGCAAAGACGGGGAAGGTGCGTCATGGCATCTTCAAACCGGGAAAAACCAGTGTTTCGCGGGCGGATGCCGCCGCGTTTTTGATGGATCAACTGACCGACACAACCTATATTCGCAAAGCGCCGATGCTCGCGGACTGAATGCGCTTGGTGCAATCGGGGATACAATCCGTCGTATCCCCGTGATCACACCTTATTCGTTCAGCGCGCTCAACATCTGGCGGAAACTGCCTTTGTAATCGCGCTCCAGATCAAACCGGGGACGCCGCCGCAGTGCATCCGGCGGATCAGCCGGGGAGACAAGCGCGACGATGATCGGCTTGTTCTTTTCGCGGAAGAACTTCCACGCGGTTTCAACCGTCGCATCGTTCAGCGCCGCCGGAGAGAGCAGGACAACCATCCGCGAACACTCTTTCAGCGATGGGTGCACCCCGCCCGCCCAATCGACATCTTCACGTTCGGTTTGGTGAAGCCATGTCGCAAACCCCATTTTCTCAAGGTCTGCCGC
The DNA here is from genome assembly GCA_937927665.1 of uncultured Chloroflexota bacterium. Lineage (GTDB taxonomy): Bacteria > Chloroflexota > Anaerolineae > Aggregatilineales > Phototrophicaceae > Flexifilum. Next base: position 1,404 of record CALBRY010000521.1, on the reverse strand, counting down.
GACTTGCGCCGCTGTGCTTTCGTCAGCAGAGGCGTAATTCAGATAGACGGCGGTTTTTGGGAGCTTGTTTCGCTTGGTTTCGCCCACCTGCACAGGTGCGGGGCGATGTTTGACATCGTGCGCCGGTGTCCACCCCAAGCGGAATACGAAGTTACCGCAGCTTGGACACTCGCCGCGCATGGCAGGCGCTCCCTTGCGAGTCCAAACCGGGTGCGGGTCTTCCAGCCAGACCGATTCGCGGCAGCGCACACAGTACGCCTCAACAGGTTCTGGTTCTTCGTGATGATCCTCGTGCTGCTCCTCATGCGGATCAAAAAGCTCGTCGTTCACGCGCTGTCCCCTGACATCTGCCGAAAGTTTGTTTTCAGTATAACATGTTTGTTCGGCAGCGTGTCGTTACCATGGCAGCGGCATATCGATCGTCCATGCAGGATCAGGATGCAGCCGTGTTTCGCGCGCATACAAGGCGCGAATCTCCGCAAAGCGTGTTCCCGCGTTCACACACAGCTCAGCGATAGTATCGATCAAATCCACTTCGACGACTGCCGCATCGGGATCAGGGACTTTTAGCCCCCAGTTATCCCACGGGAGAAGTTCGATCTTGTTGAGCGCCATGAAATCCTGAATCACGTTGCTGCGGACGAAGCCCCAACCGTGCATATCGAAGATGCCAAAATGATCAGGATTCGCTTGTCCTGCGCGGATCATCTGCCACGCCTGCCCGCCGTTGATAAATTGATCGCGCGGGACATCAAGCGGATCGAAATCCGGCTGCAAGACCGAAATCTGAAGCGCATCCAGTTGTGCATCGATGAGCCGCCAGCGTGAGTCGGCGCTGTCCCAGACTTCGCACACCCAATGATCCTCGAAGTGATCGGGCATGAAGTACGTCCCGAATCCGCAGCGCGGGCGGGCGGGAATACCCTGCTGACGCAGCATAGCGCACAGCAGTGTCGAAAAGTCACGGCAGTTGCCAACGAGTCGCCGCTCGAATGGCAGCGGTTGGCTCAGGGGTGCGTCGGTGATCGCTTGCAGACGGGCAAGTTGGCGGGCGACAGCGCGGTAATTGACCTCGCTTTTGCGCTCATCACTAAGCTTTACGCCGTAGCTTTCAGCCCAGAAGATATGGATCAACAAGCCTTGAACAACATCACGCAGCCCGCGTGAATCAGCAGGTAAAGCGGTCAAAAGAGCGGCGTGCTCACCCGGATCGGTGATGATGCTGTGCTGTGCGTAATAGTGAAGGGGATCAATCGTGTTTGTGGTCATTGAGGGGATTCCTTCTGTTGAATCAGCGCCTATCTACTACTATATGAAGGAATCGGGTGCGATTGGGAATAGGTTTGCCCTGCTTTCCCTCTCTATCCCACGCAATAGAGAGGGAAAGCCGGAGTTATGGTGACA
>CALBRY010000520.1 GCA_937927665.1 uncultured Chloroflexota bacterium | reverse complement strand
AGGGGAGCAAGCAAAAGCACTCGCTAAAAGGGGCGCATGTACCCCTACCAGCACGCAAACGGGTAGAGGGGGTTTTTCAAATGGCTATTAGTGCTTGAACCGTGTCTGAGACGCTCACTCAGAGCGGATTATTCACCGTAAATTGATCCGCCTGAGTGTGGAACAGGTGCGCGTATACACCATCCTGCGCCATCAATTCGTCATGCGAACCGCTTTCGATGATCCGGCGTCCACCGAGAACATAAATCCGGTGCGCCATTTTGATTGTCGATAAGCGGTGACTGATCAAAAGGGCTGACCGCCCTTTCACGAGTGTTCTAAACTGCTGAAAAACTTCGTGTTCCGACATAACATCGAGCGAGGCGGTTGGCTCATCCAACACCATGATCTCAGCCGGACGCATAAACGCCCGCGCCAGCGCGACTTTCTGCCACTGCCCGATGCTCAATTCTTGACCATCGGCAAACATGCGCCCCAGTATTGTCTGGTAGCGATTGGGCAGTTTGTCGATGACATCGTGAATATTGGCGGCTTTGGCGGCATTGATCACCCGCTCTTGATCGCCGAAATGTTCGGCATCACCAAAGCCGATATTTTCTTGCACGGTGAAATGATAGTGAATGAAATCTTGAAAGATGACGCTGAAGCGGCGGCGGAGTTCGACAGGATCGAATTCGCGCAGATCTACACCATCAAGCGTGATGCGCCCTGATGTCGGGTCATATAAACGGCACAGGAGCTTGACGAGGGTACTTTTACCCGCGCCATTTTCGCCCACCAGCGCGATCACTTCGCCGGGGCGGATTGTCAGGTTTACATCCTCCAAAATCATCCGATCCGAATTGGGATAACGGAAGCTGACATTTTCGAACACAATGCCTTCGCGCACCATATCGGGGACACGCTGCGGATTGGCAGGCGCACCGACATGCGGCTGAATTTGAAAGAAGGTGTAGAAGTTGTTCAAGAACATGCTGTGTTCAAACAACTCCGCCATACTGCCGAGAATATCGCGCAGTAAACCCTGCCCGCGCTGGAATGCCTGAAAATACATCACGAGACTGCCGATCGTGATCGCTCCGGCGACGGCTTGCACAGAGATTAAGCCATAGGCGGCGATCACGGCGATTGCTGTCCCCACCTGAGCGAGAAAATCGTAGATCGTGCGGCGGGTGGAAATTTGAAACTGTTCATCGCGCAGCTTGAAGCGCAAATCACGATGCCAGCCGGTCAAAAGCTTGCCGAGATCGAACAGCCGGATTTCTTTCGCGGAATAATCGAGTGTGATTAACAGGTTCAAATACTGCAAGCGCCGCTCCATCGAGGAGCGTTTTTGCGTCCAGTTGTAGAGCACCCGCGAGTAATACAAGCGCACCAATAACCCCGGCATCGAGGCGAGAAAGAGAATCAGCGCGACGAGCGGACTCAATGCCGTGAGCAGCACGAGCAGCGAGAGCATCGTAAACAGATTCCGCATCATGTTGAGGAGCGCGGAGACAATGCGCGGCGGGCGATAAGGCGCGTCCATCTGAACACGATGCAGCGAGTCTTGATATTCCGGGTTTTCGTAGTACTCCAAATCGAGGATCAGCGATTTTTCGTGGATGAGGGTCACGACATAATCGGAGACGATCCGCGATTGACGTTCGCTGACTAACCCATTGATCGACGTAAGCAGGGTATCAAACAGGGCGACTACCCCCGCAAAGACGATATAGACCAACACTTGATCCATATTTCGCTGTTCGGGCGGCAGGGCGAGTACTGCTGTGACTTCGTCGATCATCAGCTTGGTGGTGTAGAGCACCAGCACGGGCAGCACGCTTTGAACCAGCAGCAAAAGCAGGCTTGCGATTGTCCAGCCGGGTGCAGCTTTCCACACAAGCTGAACCGCGCGCCGTAGCTCAATGATTTGTCGAATTCGCTGCTTAAGCATGGATTTAGTGCCGCCTTTTTTCGTTTTCAGTATTTGCGATCCAGTTCGTTGACCTCTACCCCTCCCCCGACCCCTCCCCGCTGGCGCAAGGAGGGGGGAAGGACAAAAGCAACCCCTGTTAGGGCTGGCGCAAGGAGGGGAGAGGGGCAAAATTAAGGCTATGCGCCTGCGGCTTGAGCCTTAATCGTCTCTTGATACCATTCGATGGTGCGCTTCAAGCCTTCTTCAAAGCTGGTTTGCGCTTTGAAGCCGAATTCCTGTTGGGCGCGGCTGGTATCGAGTCCACGGCGGGGCTGACCATCCGGGCGGGAGTGATCCCACACGACGCGCCCTTCAAAGCCGACGAGCCGCGCGATCGTCTCGGTCAAATCTTTGATGCTAATTTCCGTTCCCGATCCCAGATTGACCGGATCGGCTTTTTCGTAACGTTCCGCGCCGAGTAAAATTCCTTCGGCGGCATCTTCGACGTATAAGAATTCACGCGTGGGTGAACCTGTCCCCCATGCGACAACTTCCGAATCGCCGCGCGCTTTCGCTTCGGTATATTTGCGAATCAGCGCGGGAATCACATGCGAGGTTTCGAGGTCGAAATTATCGCCGGGACCGTAAAGGTTCGTGGGCAGCATATAGATCGAGTTAAAGCCGTACTGCTGACGATACGCTTGACCCTGTACCAACAGCATCTTCTTCGCCAAGCCGTAAGGCGCGTTGGTTTCTTCCGGGTAGCCATCCCAGATATCTGATTCGTGGAATGGAACGGGTGTAAACTTGGGATAGGCGCATACTGTCCCGATGCTCACAAACTTTTTGATTTTGCGTAGGTAGGACTCGTGTAAAAGCTGTGTCCCCATCATCAAATTTGCGTAGAAGAATTCACCCGGTCGGGCGCTGTTCGCGCCAATTCCCCCGACAATCGCCGCCAGATGAATAATGACATCCGGTTTCACATCTTCCAGCAGGCGTATAACGGCTTCGTGTTCGCGCAGATCATAGTCTTTGCTGCGGGGAACAAACACATCTTGAGCACCGCGATTCTTCAGCGCTTGAACGACATGCTTTCCAAGAAACCCTGAACCGCCAGTCACCATAAATCGGTTTTCTGACCAGAAACTCATGCCTGCCTCCATGCATCACAGACCGCCACATACTTCCATAGACCACTATAGAACACGCTAGGTTTTTAACATGCTATCAGCATATGCCGAAAAATAGGATGTGGAATCGGGATGTTCATGCTGGTATAAACAGAGCAGCGAAAGAGGAGTCATCATGCGACTAACATTTTTGGGCGGCGCGGATGAAGTTGGCGCAAGCGGCACACTGATCGAAATTGCGGGAAAACGGCTGCTTGTCGATGCCGGAATCCGCATCTCTGCCCGTCAACAACGCGGCATCGGTGATGATCAACTCCCCGATCTACGGCTGATCAGCGAAGCGGGCGCGCCGGACGCGATACTCGTCACCCACGCTCACACCGATCACACGGGTGCGCTGCCGCTCGTCGTGGAACGCTACCCGCATATTCCCGTCATGGCGACCGCGCCGACAATCGCATTGGTGCGCGTGCTGCAAGCCGACGCACAGCGCATCATGAAATCACGTCAGGAGGAGGAAGGCGAACTTCCGCTGTTTGACGAAATCGCTGTTGACCGCCTGCTGGAAGCCTTTCAGCCGGTTGAATTTCGGCAGACGATCCATCTCGGCGAGGGCTTGCAGGTGACGTATCACCCATCGGGGCATATTCTCGGCGCGGCGTCTCTCGTGATCGAAAGCGAAGAAGGCACGCTGATTATGTCCGGGGATGTTTCGCTGACGCCTCAGCGGGCAGTGGTGCGCGCCGAACTCCCCAACATCAAAGCAGATGCAATTGTGTTGGAATCGACCTACGGCGGGAAGCTGCACGCGAACCGCACCGCCGAAGAAAAACGCTTGATCGAAACCTTGCGCGCCGTGATCGCACGCGGCGGAAAAGCGCTTATTCCTGCTTTCGCCCTCGGACGCGCTCAAGAAGTGATTCAAATTTTGCTGGCGCATCGTGACGAGATCGACGCGCCGATTTATGTCGATGGAATGGTGCGTTCAGTCTGCCGCGCTTATAACCGATTCCCTGATTTACTCCCAAAAGCGACGGTCAAAGCCGCGAAAGATGAGCCGCTATTCTTCCGCTCCCGCATTCGACCTGTCGAGACACAGGCTCAACGCGCCGAAATCGCCTCCAGCGAAGGGGCGGCGGTCATCGTTTCGTCATCGGGTATGTTGATCGGCGGTCCTTCGGCGGTTTATGCGCGGGCGATGGCGGGCGATCCACGCCATGCGATTTTACTCACAGGGTATCAGGACGAAGAATCGCCGGGGCGCGCCGTTCAAAAAGCGATCAAAGAGCGGCAGGAAGGCGAAGAAGTCACCATCAAAATGGATGGGCAGCCTGTTACAGTGCGGTGTGATTTAGGCACATATTCCCTTTCGGCACATGCCGACGAAGCCGAACTCGTCAGCATTGCCGAATCGTTTGACCCGTCCGAGATTGCCCTCGTACACGGCGATCCAACGGCACGCCACAGCCTTACGGGTGCGCTGCGATCGCGCGGGCGCATCGTTCGTTTGCCGATGTCCGGTCAAACAATTGAATGGAACTTCGCAAAACGCCCGTGGCGCGTCGGAAAAACATCAACAGGTACTCACACACATGATCTTGATGCAAAAGCGCTCTGGGAGGCTTTAAAGGGGCAAAGCGGCGGTTTCTACAGTGCGCGCGAACTTTCACAAATGTGGTACGGCGATTCTGGGCGGGCATCCCAAACAGCAGAAGCCCTGACCGCCGACGCGATCTACTTCGCTCCGGATTGGCGTCAAAAAGATGTCTTTCAGGTACGCAGCGCCGAACAGGTCGAACGGGTGCAGCGTCAGCGCGCGATCATGTGCGCTCACCCCGATTTGACCGGCAAGTTAATCGTTTTACGCGATAGCAATCATCGTGTGCGCGTCGGTGTGGTTCAAGATATCGCGCAAACCAGCTTTGAGGCTTACGTGTTAAACGCCAAAGGGCGGCACTACCCGGCGGATGCGCTCCTGTGGGTGATCGGCGCGTGGAGCGGTGCGGCGTTCACCAGCGCGGGCTTTATCTGGGAACTGAGCGGAAAAGCGAAAGCGGCGAAAGCTCTGCAAGAGCGCCTGCTCCCGTTCGAGCGGCGTCAAGCATTGGTCGCGGCGGGTGTTCCCGTCAATCCGGTCGATTTGATTCCGGCAGCGCTGCCAGAAAACACAGACCGCGATACCGCCCTACTTGCGATCGTCATGACATTGGGCGGCGATGGCGCGCAGTTGGTCGAAGGCGGCTTACTCCCCCGACGCGCATTCTCCGGCGAACCGCTGGAACAAAATGCGGCGCGTCAAATCGCTTTTGAAACATTCCCGCCGGAAGCGCGTTTACGCAAGGTGGGCATGGAAATTCATCGCAAACGCCTTTCGCTGACGTTTGACTTCCCCACACGGGCGCAAGACCTCTATGAGGACTTAATCGAAAGCGCAGCCGAGGTGACGGGTTGGGATGTGTATGTGATGCCGCAGACGAATCAACAGGCACTCGGCGCGGCGCTGGTCGAGCTTCTGCCAGCGGGTGGGCAGATCATACGCGGTCCGTCATTTTTTCTCGAAAAGCAGGAAGTTCATGCCGAGTTCAGCGGTGTGAAAGAGATTCAAGCATTGGAACATGCCTTTCGTGAATTGACGGGCTACCGCTTGCGCGCCAACGGGGGGAAATCGAGCGATGCGCCGCTGCCTGCACCCGTGTCCGCCCCGCCGCCCCGCCCCACGATGGAGATCAACGCCGCGTATGAACTGATCCGCGATGCGCTTGATCCTTTCGGGTTGAACAAAACGAGCTTGAAACAGGGTCAGATTGTGCTGTCGTTTATTTCGCCGCAGGTGGGTATGCGCCACAACGCAATTATCACCCGCCTTTCTGAACAAACCGGCTACGCGATCAGCATTCACCCCCACCCGGATCAGAATGCGATCATTCAACAGGTGATGCGGATTGCGCGTGAAGTCGGCTGGCAGATGCGAAAGAATCCGGCGCTGCATACTGACCGCGCAATTGTTTCGCTCACGTTGGCTGCACAGCCGCCTGAATCGGAATTGATCCGCGTTGGTGAGCAGATCGAAGCGGTGACGGGGTATACACTGGTTACGAAAGTGTGAGCATTACGCAGTCGGCTTTTTGGAAAATCTGCTCGAAATCGAATGCCAGCCGTAGCGCAGTGCAGTCGCTAGATGTTCGAACACGCGC
>CALBRY010000519.1 GCA_937927665.1 uncultured Chloroflexota bacterium | reverse complement strand
AGCGAGATAGAGGATGATTAAGGCTCCGATAATGGCAAGTCCACCGAAAATCACCCGTTCAATGATATTCTTTGGCAACAAGTCGGGTCGCCACAGCATTGCATAAATCGTTCCACCGATAAAACCTAGGATAACGAGAACGAGGATCACGCCCCACACCATAGCGAATGTGCCGGTGCCGGGGGCTTTGCGCCCATACGTGGCATAATAACGATCCTCGTAATCGCTCCCGCTGCCCCGGGGGGTGGGAGGTCCTTTAAACAAATATGGACTTTCAGGCATGATGATGTCTCCGATGTAAGCCGTGAAGTGAATTTCAGCTTACATTATCGAATTCTTAGACGCAAACGCAAGCGGGTTACGGGGAAAATCTCGCCTGAATGGGGGATACACACGCATGCGAAGCATGCTACTATCCGCGATAGAAGCGTAAGGGAAAGCTGCGCGATCACTTCTGCGAAGCGAACGCTGACCCTGCTTCAACCCGTGAGCCAACCAGAATGACTACCTAAGAATGAAAGTTTTTACACGCCAACTGCGCCCGCTGTGGATTGGCGCGGCGGCACTGCTCGGACTCGGCGGCGGAGTGATGATCCGTCGCTGGGCGATTCCCCTCCGCCGCTCCGAAGTCGCGGTCGCGGCAACTGAACCTGCCCCCGCGCCCCCGATGGAGGATCCAACCGGCGATCGCCCGCTCCAGCCGATTTATGCGGGCGTGGGCGATCTTTTTCACCGCCGCTATCAGGCAGATATCGCCCATCCCACACTCACCCGCGCCGAACTCATGGCGCAGGTGATGGCGGACATCAACCAATTCTCACCGCGTGAACTGGCATGGTTTGAAAAGACCAAAGGCGATCCTGATCGCTGGCAGGTGGGCGATGAATTTTTCGTTCACATTACCGGTCCGTGGGATGGTCCGGTGCGCTTGATCCATGTGGAGGATGACGGATTCGCATTTGCGACACTGTCCGGTCATCTTGAGGCGGGCGAAATCCAGTTTCACGCCATTGAGCACCCATCACGCAAAGATGCGATCCGCTTTGAGATTCGCTCATGGGCGCGCAGCCGCGATCGCATCACCGATTTGTTTTATCGCTTTTTGCGCGTCTCGATGTTCGCGCAAGGGAGCATGTGGACGTATTTCTGCAAGCGCGCCGTTGAAGTCAGCGGCGGCGAATTGATCAACGAAATCCGCTTGACAACGCATCGCGTCCCGTACACGCCGGAGCCAATCCCGACATGGAAGCGTTACGCCCGTGAATTTGAACGCTGGAGCGCGACCGGACTCAATTTTGACCCGTCGCAGCGCGAATCCTTCACCGAAAAAAGCGGCTGGCGCATCGATCAATACAGCGTCGGCTTACCTTCTGAATCCCCCGGTGAACCGCTCCCCAACGGCTCATGGGCGGCGGCGCAAGCGATCGTCCGGAATTACGAATTCCCCGATCCGAAGTTGATCACGGGCATTTTCATCCCGGATCGCCCGTTGGAAGAACGGATCATGATTCTGCGCGCGCGCTTTCTCGTGTTTACGTTCATGTTCGGCGTCAAAATCATCGCTGTGACCGATACCATGCGCCACGATGACAAGCGCGGCGATGCCCGTGTGTGGGGCTATGGCTACCGCACGCTTGAGGGGCATTTCGAGATGGGCGAGATTAATTTTCAGGTGTGGAAGTATCTCGAAAGCGGCGAAGTCGAGTTCCGCATACAGGCATATTCCAAAATCGCGCACATCCCGAATGTGTTTTACCGGATTGGATTTCACCTGTTCGGACGGCGGCTGCAAAAACGATTCGCGCGGACTTCGATAGCACGTATTCAACAGCTTGTACTGGCGCGGCTCGCAAAAGAGGAGGGGAAACCCACTCCCGCCGAGACGACGCCTGAACCCGCCGCGCCGATCCAACCAGCGAGTGATGACAGCATCGCCGTAGGGAAAGCAGACGAAATCGCGGAAAAGCGAAGCGAAAATGATACCCAATGATCCGAGTCCATCCAACTTGTAACGATTGTCACAAGCGGGAAGGATCGCTATAATGACTAACGAATCCTTCCTGACTAGGTAAAGACCCAAGACGATGGCTAAACGACCTTCGGTATATCCATTTACAGCGATTGTGGGACAGGACCGCATGAAAACCGCGCTGGTTCTCAACGCGATCGACATGCGTATCGGCGGTGTCCTGATTCGAGGCGAACGCGGCACGGGTAAATCAACTGCGGCGCGCGCACTCGCGGCGCTGCTGCCCGATATTCAGGTGTTCACCGAATCGCCGTTCAACGATGACCCCGATCGCCCGGATACATGGTCGGATATCATTCGCGACAAGAGATCCGCGGGTGCAGATCTGCCTGTTTCGGCGCGGCGCACCCCGTTTATCGATCTGCCCGTGAGCGCGACCGAAGATCGCGTCGTCGGGACGCTCGATATTGAAAAAGCGATCCAGAAGGGCGAACGTGCCTTTGATCCCGGTGTGTTGGCGAATGCGAATCGCGGCATCCTGTATGTAGACGAAGTGAACCTGCTCGATGATCACGTCGTTGACCTGCTGCTCGACAGCGCGGCGATGGGCGTAAATGTTGTCGAACGCGAGGGGATCAGCTTCGCTCACCCGGCGCGGTTTATCCTCGTCGGCACGATGAACCCCGAAGAAGGCGATCTGCGCCCGCAGCTTCTCGACCGCTTCGCGCTGTCGGTTGAAGTGCGTGGTATCCACGACGCTAACGAGCGTATGCGGATCGTTGAATATCACATCGCGTATGAAGAAGACCCGGAAGCCTTCCGCCAATTGTGGCATCCGAAAGAAGAAGAACTGGCGGCGCGTATCGTTCAGGCGCGGGATATGGTGGATCGCGTCGAATACGCACGCGGCGATCTTGCCGCAATCGCGCACATGACGAGCAGCCTGAAAATCGACGGACACCGCGCCGATATGGTCATCCTGAAAACAGCGCGCGCGAATGCCGCTTTCCATGATCGCATGCGGATCACCAAAGATGACGTGATGCTGGCGATGGAATTGGCGATACCGCACCGCTTGAAGCGCGGACCGTTCCAAGACGCACAGATGAACATGACTCAGCTTGAAGCGCAGTACGATCAAGCATCGAGCGAATGGGGCGAAGGCGACGACGCCGAACCCTCCGCCACAGGCGAAGAACAAGCCGTTAAAAAAAAACTCCTCAAGTAGCGACCGCGAATGAGCAGGAAGTCCCGGATTTCGGTCAAACTGATCCGGGACCGCAGTCCCCATTCCAAAATGAAAGCGCGTATTGGTGGGACGGCGGCAAGAAAGTCCAGAGCGGCGATGAGTTCGTCGCCCGCAAAATCGCCGCCGAACACATGGATCAAGTTGCCCGCCGCACAGCGGGACGCCGCAGTCGCACCAAGACCGATCGCAAACGCGGACGGTATATCATGGCACGCCCCGCACGCGGCGATCACCGCGATATTGCGTTTGATGCCACCCTCCGCGCCGCCGCACCTTTCCAGCGCGCCCGCGAAGAACAAAAACGCCAGAGCGGAATGGCATATGCGCTCCGCACCAGTGATCTACAAAAGAAAGTCCGCGTCAAAAAGACGGCGAACCTGATTCTGTTTGTGGTCGATGCATCGTGGAGTATGGCGGTCAGCGAACGCATGAGCGCGACCAAAGGCGCGATCATGAGCCTGCTCACGGATGCCTATCAGCGCCGTGACCGCGTTGGGCTGATTGTGTTCCAAAAAGACCGCGCGCAAATCATTTTGCCGCCCACCAATTCGGTCGTGCTGGCAAAACAGGCGCTCGTGAATATCCCCGTTGGCGGCAAAACACCGCTCAGCGCGGGTTTACTCCTCGCATATGAAGTCATCCGCCGCGAGAAAGTCAGTCACCCGGATGTCATGCCGATGATCATCCTGCTCACCGACGGCGCAGGGAATGTGAGCGTTGGATCGAAACCGCCGCAAGAAGAAGCACATCAAATCGCGGATTTGATCAAAGGTGATGGGATCAAGACGGTGACGATCAATATGGAGCACCTCGCATTTGATCAAGGACTCGCGTCGAAGCTGGCGGAACGTCTCGGCGGACCGTGCTATACGCTGGCGCAGATGAAAGCGGATCTGCTGTTGGCAACCGTACGGCGCGAAATCGAGTTCGCGATATAAACAAAAAAGCCCCTCCTACATGGGAGGGGCTGAAAATCTACCCTTGTTCTAGTACTGCTCGGAAAATCTCACGATAGCCGACGAGTCCGAGAAACTGCCCCGGATTTTTGGGATCATCACGTTCAGCAACCGCAAATGAATAGTACATCACCGCATAATCCGTGTTCACATAGATTGGGAGCAGATTAGCAATTGGGGTATCAGGCGTTTGCAGCTTGAGGTTTTCGACAGGTGTCATCACGGTTTTGGGTGTTCCAACGCGCAGATTTGTTTCGTAATTGGCAATCAATTGGTCATCTGGGACTAATCCCAACAGATCATCTGTTTGCGGATCGATTACAGGCAAATCACGCTGACCGAGTGGACGCATTTTGAATTTGGCGTCATGGACGGATTGCTGCCGAGGGGCAGCATACACCGGACGATCAGCGGATTTGTGAATCCGCATCCAATCCTTGATTTCCCCCCTTGGCATAGGAAGTGTTTGTTCTTCGTACATAGCGCGGAGCAAATCTTTAAAGCTGACGATCCCTACCGCATTTTGCTGTTCATCCACGATTGGGATCGCGCTCATATAAAAATAGTGATGTGTTGATACCCCTTTTTCGACCGCAGTCGTAAAGACATTAAGCGCCGTTTCGACCGTATCGTGTTCATACAAACAAGGAGCGCTTGGTGTTTTCTGAATCCCCTGATCGTAACGATCCATAATGTCAGTAACGGTCTTCGCATCTTTTATGAGGCGCGGCGCGAACTGCACCTTTAGGAGCTGCCGAAGCCCGACAACGCCGAGGAGGCGGCTGCCTGCCTCACCGTTCGCTGTGACCAGCAGATGTCGAAAGCCGTAATTATTGCCAGCATCTGCGATTATCGTCCGGGCTTCTGCTGGTGACAAGTTGCCTTCGATGCACGCTACACCGCGGCGATCTTTATGAGCACCAAATTCACCAATCGCTTTTGTGCGCCATTGCTCAGATTCAGTATGTGGGATACTGGATGGGAGCGGTTCAAGCGGCATTTCAGGATCTTTGATACGACTCAACAAAGTTACTATACGGTCATTCAAAGCATGTGCTTCGGTAAAGTCAATACATTGACGGATTGCTAAAAAGCCTTCAACTGTACAGGGGATGTACTTAACCGGAATGATTGGGATATCTGAAAAATACGCGATTTGCCATTCGTCGTTGAAGTAGCGCGAGGTAGCGCTTTTCGGTGTCAGAATAGAGATGAAATGTGTCGCACCAAGGATCGCCTTCTGAATTTCAATGATCCACGAACTCCCCGGCGGAATGGTAATAACATCAAGAAAAACTTCCCATCCTTGCTGCTTGAAAATCTCGCATAGGCGTTCCGCGAGCGGCGTGCCATCTTCGCGGGCATAGCTGATGAAGATCGATTTCTTAGTATGAGGCATTGGTGCTCGCTCGTTGTTTGGTTTGTATTGCGTTAGTGTAGCTTATCTTAGCACCTCCTGATTAGATGTACCTCGTTATAAATATCATTCCATCGACGTGATCAGTAGTCGTGTTTAAAACACCTGAAAAGCATTCATGCAGAAAAAACCCTTCCCGCGCGGGAAGGGTTAAAGCTTATTTTTACACAGCTAACACACGCTCTGTAATTGGCTCGGCGGCGGGCGTGATCGCGCGCGGCATAATTCGCATGTGCAAGCCGCCTTTCGGGCGCAGCGTGAGCTGAGGCAGCGGCGCGGGTGCATCACCGATCAAGCGGAGTTGGTAGCGGCTGGCAAGCGCCGCCAGCAGCAGATTCGCTTCCATCAACGCGAAGTTCATTCCGATGCAGATACGTGGACCTCCGCCGAATGGGATATACGCGCCTTTCGGCAGGTTCGCTTCAAATTCGGGCGTCCAGCGCTCCGGTTTGAACGCCAGCGGATCGGGATACCAACGCGCATCACGCTGCACCGACCACGACATGACCGTGACCTGTGCGCCTTTCTTGATCCAGTAACCGCCCAGTTCCATATCTTCGACAGGCGTCCTGCTGAAAACAAACGCGGGCGGATACAGCCGCATCGCCTCTTTGATTACCTGCTCGGTGTAG
>CALBRY010000518.1 GCA_937927665.1 uncultured Chloroflexota bacterium | reverse complement strand
CTAGTCCGAGCTTGCGCTGAATCAGCGAAGCAGAGGCTTCGCCTTCTGCGATCACCAAACTGATTGCCTGTTCAAGCATCGGATCAGTTTCGCTCAAGAACTCGCGCCGGGTTAAACCACGCTCCCACGGTCCGGTATGGATCGGCTGCGCTCGTCCCGCTTCAATTTCACCCCGATGCCATGCGCGCCACCACTCGACTACCTCGCGCACTTCGTCATCACTGACAAAACAGCCTTGAATACGCTGCGGAGCCATCGCATCGGACGCCAAGAACAGCATATCGCCTTTGCCCATCAATGTTTCCGCGCCGACTGTGTCGAGGATGACGCGAGAGTCCACACCGGATGCTACCGCAAATGACATCCGCGATGGGAAATTCGCTTTGATCAACCCGGTGATCACGTCAACTGATGGGCGCTGTGTCGCAACAATGAGGTGCATCCCAACCGCGCGCGCTTTCTGGGCGATACGCACAACTGACCGTTCCGTCTCTTCGGGGTGGCTCATCATCAAATCGCCGATTTCGTCAACGAGAATGATGATATGCGGCATGTAATCATCTTTGCGGCGGCGACCCAAACGCGAGTTATACCCGTCGATGTTGCGGGCGGCGTGCTCTTCAAGCACTTGATAGCGCCGATCCATTTCGCGGGTACACCAGCGCAGCACCTCGATAATGCGTTCGGGATCGGTTTCAACCGGACCTAACAGATGGGGCAGCCCGTTGAAGCGGCTGAGTTCAACCATTTTCGGGTCGAGCATGATCAGCTTGACGAGATCGGGCGGATTATCCAACACAAGCGCTGTTGCCAGCGCCGCGATCGCTACTGACTTCCCTGAACCCGTTGTTCCAGCGATCAGCATGTGAGGCATCGCGCCAATATCAATCCCGATCGGCGAACCGGTCACATCACGACCGAGCGGCACAAACAGCGGCGTATCTTTCTTCTGCTTCTTTTCCTGATAGGACTTGCTCTCATAAACCGAGCGCAGCGCCACGATACTTGGCTTTTTGTTCGGGACTTCTATGCCGATATACGTATGACCGGGGACAGGCGCTTCCATACGGAGACGCTTCGCGGAGAGTGCCAGCGCGAGATCATTCGCCAGTGAAGCGATTTTATTCACGCGGGTGCGACCACTGGCAGAAAGTTCGCCCTCCGGGTTTTGCCCCTCTTTAAATGGCTGCACCGCGTATTGTGTAACCGTCGGTCCAACCTTTACATCGACCACATCGACATCGATATCGAACTCAAGGAGCGTGTTTTCGATGAGAACGACATTGTTATTGATCTCTGTCTCATCGGGGAGCTGAATTTCGACATCGCGCAGCAGATCGAGCGGCGGCACGCCTTCATCACGCTTGTTAACACCTCTCGGCTCTTTCATATTGTCGATGGTGTAGTAGCGTTTAATGCGTCCGTCCGGGCGTTCGACCATGACAGGTTCGCCTTTGACGCGCTTCCCCTTGATCGTACCGATTGCGTCCAGCGGTTTTGCTTCTTTACTCCGGTGCATGAGCGCCGCAAGTTCCGCCGCGTCTGCCGCCTTTTGTTCATCGGTTCTGATAATCTGTGGCGACGAATCAGCGGATCGGGTGGATTCGGGTGCGCTTTTCTTTGCTTCAGACGATGGGGCAGATGTCGCGCTCGGTGCGGGTGCTGTCAGCGCGGCGCGTACAGACGGTGCAAGGTTTTCGAGATTGGGACGCACACGCGCAACGGAATAAACGCGCGCGCGCTGTGCTTTCACGGACGATGCTGTACCGACGACAAGCTGACCGCTTGAGTCTTCGGTCACTTCCGGCTTAGATTTGAGCGCCTCGTCAAGTACCCCAACAGGTTGAACGGTGCGCGCGGGTTTCGGCGGAAGTGGGGGACGCTTCGCATGTCCGAATGCCTTCAGCGCGGCGATCCGCGTTTGCATGAATGTTTCGACTTGATCGCGTCGGATACCAATCATGACCGCCGCCGCGATGACGAGAATTGTTGTGTAAAACACGATCGTAATTGCCGCGCCGAACCAGTTCATCAGCGGGGCAGTCAGCGCCCATCCCATTTGTCCGCCGCCGCGCCCGGCACGGGCAACGGCGCGCAGTTCTTCATCACCAGCGGCAAGATGCAGCAGCGCCAGCACGGAAAGGAATGTGAACTCCAATGCAAGGATGCGTCGGGTGGGAAAACGAATCACAACGCCGAGTTTTGGCAGCAGGATGATGATGCCGAGCGCGAAAATGCCCGCGCAGATCACAGCGCTGCCCCAGCCGAACATTCCAGTCAGCGCATTTGACCATGCCGCCGCAATCGTCGCGTCTGAGGTTGCATTGATCAGCGCCAAAAATGACACGACGCCAAAAACGATCAGCAGCAGGGCTGCGATCTCATCGCCCCACGGGGGAATCAGATCGAAAATGGAATCCCAAAACTCCGGCTTGACCGAGTATTTTTCCGCATTCGCGAACTTGGTAGGCTGCGGTGTGGTGTTCGATTCGCCTGTTTTTGCCGTTCCTGCTGCAGTCGGCGGTTTCGCGGTCGCACCCGGAGGCGACTCTTTCTCCGTCGGCGGACGCGCCGCAGGTTTGGCGGATTTATCCTGCGCCACTCCAGTACCCCTCACTCCTGATTGTGATTCTATTTTAACGCACAAGACCAGCATTCGCTGGTCTTGCGGGAGAAAAATACCGTTGGTGCGGTATCTGCCGAGCACTTTACTTACTGCATTGACCGTAAACTCAACCCCAGACGGCGGTTCTTCCCGTCGATGCTTAGGATGCGCGCATGGATGATCTGACCTTCAGTGACGACATTGCGCGGATGAAGAAAATGACCTTCCGCCAATTCAGACACATGAATCAGCCCTTCCAGCCCTTCTTCAATGCGGGCGAACGCTCCGAAATCGACCACATTAGTGATCGTACCTTCGACAAGCTGACCGATCATGTAACGATCTGCAACCGTTTCCCACGGATCATTATGGAGCCGCTTCAAGCTCAGGGCAATTCGTCCAGCCCCTTGATTGACCTCCAGCACGTACACGCTGACCATTTGCCCACGTTTGAGCAGATCAGCGGGATGGCTGACGCGCCCCCAGCTTAGTTCGCTGATATGGATCAGCCCTTCCAAGCCGCCAACATCGACAAATGCGCCGAAATCGCACAAATTCGTAATCGCACCGCTGATCACATCGCCGGTTTGTAGATGCGCCAAAATATCCGCACGCTGACCCGGCTGCGCTTTCGCGGCGCGCTCGGAAAGTATCAAACGATTCTGTTCGTCGTTGAGTTCAATAACACGCAGCATCAGCCGTTTGCCAAGATGCCCGATCAAAGCCTTGCGGCGAAGCTGCTGGTTTGATGTCGCGGGAAATTCAACCAATTGACTGGCGGGTACGAAGCCGCGTAAGCTGTTCCACTCTACAAGCAGTCCACCCCGGTTATAGCCAATCACAGGGAGTTCGACGATCTCATCCTGCTGCATTACCTGACGGACACGCTGCCAATCGGTGCGGTGATTTCCCCCAAAATCACGCTCCATTCCATCAATGGTTAAACCGGTTTCGTCGTCCTCAAACTCGCTCTGATCCCCATGTGCAGTCGTCGTGTCAGAAAACTCGCCTTCATTGAGCAGTGCCGCCCAATATCCCTCATCCGGCGGGGGCGGCGGCGGCGTATTATCTCGCCGCTGCGTCGTGCTGGACATGATTTCCCTCTGAACTAACAATACATGCTTTACAAACTCAATACGTGATCTGTATCGGCTGTTATCCTGCCCTTAACGCACGATTGGGAGTATAGTACGGCTGAAAAAAGAGGGCAAGACGCATTGATCAAAGGGGGTTATGTGCCTGCTCCATGGCGAGCAGCGTCATAGCGACTGCGTCGATGGCTTCGTCTTGGCGGCGGTAAAAAGTTGGTTCGCTAAGCGCCAGTCGTTTGGCGACATCACGCACTTTTTCGCGGTCGATGAACCGCAGTTCGAGGATATTGTAGATCGTCCATTCCGGGCTGTAGTCTTTGCGCTCACTCACACTGGGTCTTTGCTGCTCGATCGCTTGTTTGAGGACAGCCCGCAGCGCGCGTGCGGCATTGTTGTCATTGATGGCGAGCGCTTCCTTGACAATTCGCAGCTCCAAAAGGCGACTGCTTGTTAAACCGCTTCCGCCCCAATAATGACGCAGCGCTGCTTTCACCTGCTCCTTAAACTGCTCCCGATCGATCAGCAGTCCGTTATCGACCGCGATCTGGCGCGACGGGGCGCTTGCGCGGCGCGGCATATACTCGATTTCCGCCGCAACATTGCGCGTGATGCTCACCTGTGGCAGCAGCCCTTCTAATGCGGCGACAATTTCACCGAGCAGCAGCATATCGTCAACGGTTTGTGCAGCGCGTGAAGAAAAACGCTCAAGACTGAGCATCTCGTCATCCGAAAGATCGATTTCAGCCGCGCGCGCCTGCACACCCATAATGCCGATCAACGTCGATCCGCTTAGATGCTGACGTGTCCCGTAAAGCGGCACAATCCAGTAACCATGCCATATCTGCGGCGGTGATGGGTGAAGATCATGATCATCCTGCGGGAATAATCCGCGCAGCAGGTCGGCATCCGCCGTCATGAGTTGATTATCGGGGCGGGCAGGTCCGACTGCGTTCACAACTTCAGGCGGCACATCTTCCTGAAGAATCGCCGCGAATGCGGTATTCACGCGTAGATAATCACAAGTTGAGGCAAGCGTCGCGTCGAGCAGTTGATCGAGATCACTGCGGGTGAGCAGGCGCTCACTCAAATTTCGAAGTTCAGCGAATTGATCATAATCGGCGGCGGTGTAGACGAGTACACGTTCCAAAAATGGCAGGGTGAGATGAACCACCCACTGCCACAGCAGCACCACCGAAACGACCGCGAACGGCATGAATTCTTCGCCGGGTAAGCTGAAGATGCGCGCCGCC
>CALBRY010000517.1 GCA_937927665.1 uncultured Chloroflexota bacterium | reverse complement strand
CGGATCGTCCGCGTCGCCCGCGTCCCGAAGGCGCTTCGTCAAGCGGAGAACGCTCAGATCGCCCGCGTCGTCCACGTTCCGATTCGCCCGATTCGCCACCACGTCGTGAGGATGATGATCGATGAGTACGGTGACACCCACTACACCCGATTCCCGCCACGAAATGTCGGTTGAGGAATTCATCGCAGCACAGCCTCGTTACGCATGGCGGCGCGCGACTCTGCGTGCTGCTGTTCGTCTAATCATCATGCGGTTGTTATGCCGAGTGACGGTTGTGGGAATGGACAACATTCCGCAGGAAGGCGGCGCGATTCTGATGATGAATCATATCTCGCTGCTTGACCCGATCGTGTCGCTCGGCGCAGTGACGCATCGCTTTGTCGTCCCAATGTCGAAGATCGAGAATATGCACAATCCAATTGTGGGTTTTCTCGTGCGTTGGTATGGCGGATTCACGGTGAACCGGGGCGAGATCGATCGCAAGGCGCTGACCAACTCAATTGAACTGATCCGCAGCGGACAGTTGATCTTGATCGCGCCGGAGGGAACACGCCAGAAAAACGGACTCGCCGAAGCAAAAGACGGTCTGGCTTATGTGGCGACAAAAGCCGACGCGATCATTATTCCGGCGGCACTGAGCGGCGCTCAAAGCTGGTTGGATGATTGGAAGCACTTCCGCCGCCCCAAAATTACCATTACCTTTGGACGAGCGTTCCGCTTCCGCGTCGAGGGCAAACGCGCTTCACGCGAAGATTTGACTGCGATGACTCACGAGGCGATGTATCAACTCGCCACCGCAGTGCCCGATCCGGCACTGCGCGGCGTTTACAGCGATCTCAGCAAAGCAAGCACCCATTATCTGACGTTTCTGTAATCGGGCTGGTAGGCGCGTGTTAATCGATCACGCGCCTCAAAAACCCGTCTGCTTCATGTAACAACGCACGAGCGTTCGCGGCGTCAACACCCCGCTTCGCCATCACGATCGCCGTCTTGACTTCGTAATCACACTGCTGAAGCAGACGGCGTGCATCCTCTTGAGCAATGCCCGCAATTTGTGCGGCGATTCGTTCGGCACGATCGACCAGTTTTTCATTGCTGGCGCGCACATCAACCATCAAGTTATCGTAGACTTTGCCGGTTCGGATCATCGCACCTGTGCTGATCATGTTCAGGATCATTTTCTGCGCCGTCCCTGATTTCAGGCGGGTTGATCCGGCGATTACCTCTGCCCCGACGACAACACCGATCGAAATCTGTGCAATTTCGAGGATCGGTGCGGGAACGTTGCAGCTCACCGCGATCGTCAGCGCGCCAACCGCATTTCCCGTTTGCAGCGCACCGATCACATAAGGCGTTCGACCACTTGCCGCGACGCCGATCAGCGCATCTTTTTCGTTGATTCCCACCCGTGTCACGTCTGCCGTACCAAGATCGGCGAAATCCTCTGCGCCTTCCACCGAGCGAACGAATGCGGATTCGCCGCCTGCCATCAAGGCAACTGCTAATTCAGGGGGGACGCTGAACGTAGGAACAAGCTCCACCGCATCGATCACTGCCATGCGCCCACTCGTTCCCGCGCCAGCATAAAGCATCCGTCCGCCAGCGCGAAGCCGTGCCGCGATTCCGTCAATAGCGGCGGCAATCTGCGGAAGCACTTCACGCACGGCGGCGGCGATCTGCGCGTCTTCGTTGTTCATGATCTGCGCGATTTCCAGTGCCGAACGTGAGTCGATTCCACTGCTGCGCGGGTTCTGCGATTCTGTCGTCTTCATGGTTCGCCTTGTTGCTATACCTGCTCTCTCGCCAACAAAACCGCGCCAATCGACGCAGAATGCCGCGCAGCAGGGAATGTAGGAAGCTTCAAAAATGCTCGTAAGCGTTCAGAAAGCGGCGTTACTGTGCTCAATAAACCACCCGCAAAGGCAATCCGATCTGCCGGGAGGCGAAGCTGTTCAATTACGGCGAGCGCCGATTTGCCCAGATGCCCCGCCGCACTATCAAGGATGGTGCGGCAGATCGGTTCATGCTCATTTTCCAGCGCAATCGTTGCCAACGCTGCTACGTCGCTCACTTGAGCGCGCGAATAGCGCCATTCAACGAGATATTCGCGGGTGCCGCCGCCAATCTGAGATGCCAATGCCACATGCCATCCACGCGGCTTTGAAACCCCGTCCAGCATCCGCGTATAATCTCGCAAAAGCTGAAGCCCGATCCAATAGCCGCTTCCCTCGTCACCGAGTAAATAGCCCCACCCTCCAACCAACGCAGTCTCTCCGGCGGAATTAATGCCGTAAGCTGCGCTGCCCGTTCCGCTCACGATGATCACCCCGTTACGTTCCCCGAATGCGCCCATGAGTGCAATCTCAAGGTCGAGCGCGGTCATGATCCGCGCCTTCGGGAATATCGGAACTAGGGTTTCTTCCAACCATCCCTGAAGCGCTTGAGTTCCGGCGATTCCAGCCCCAACCGCCGCAATCGCATTGGGGACAATCCCCGCTTTCAAGAGTGCTTCACGAATCACGCGGCGGAGTTCCCGCGCGGCGGAATCTTTGCCGACGGCGTTCGGGTTGACGCTCTTGCCGTCGCTTTCCGCGATGACTTTGAGTTCCGGCGTGCAGATCACAACCCGTACATGTGTCCCGCCGCCGTCAATGCCCATTACATAAGTCGTCGTTGTCACAGCCACGTCCGTCGGATCAACTCTGGATAATTCCGTCCCGGCGTAATTTGTCCAAGGACAACGCGGCGCGCCGCCCCTGTAAGCGTCGGGAGGTTTGCAGGGCGATGATACCAAGTTTCATGCGCCATCAGCGCGAGTACAAGCGCGTCTTTTGCATCCCCATCGATTCCGATTTCTTCGTGCCGCATCACGCGAACCGGATGAATCGACTTGCCGAGCATTTCCATCAGGGTGCGGTTGCGTATTCCGCCTCCCCCGATAATCGCTTCTTCAATCGGAGCAGGAGCGAAGCGCGCAAAGGCATACGCAATGCTGCGTGCGGTAAATGCCGTGACTGTTGCCACGATATCTTCTGGCTTCAGCCCGCGCGATTTCCCCATCTTGACAATATCAGCGGCAAGCGCCTCACTGTACAGCTCGCGTCCGGTGGTTTTGGGTGGAATACGATCAAAATATGGATCGTCGAGCAAGTACGCCAGCAGCGCATGATCGACCTGACCAGCGGCAGCCATCACACCATCGCGGTCAAAATGCTTGACGCCGCTGGTGAGCGCGCTCACAACCCCGTCGATCAAAACGCATCCGGGTCCGGTATCAAAGGCGACAGGTGCGCTGGTATCATCCGAATACGGCGGAAGGAATGTGATACTGGCGACACTTCCAATATTCTGCACCGCCCGCCAGCGGGTTGGATGACGCAGCAAAAGCCAATCGGCATATGCCGTAAGCGGCGCGCCCTGCCCATGTACGACAATATCACGCGGGCGAAAATTGTCGATCGTCGTGATTCCGGTCATCTCGGCGATCACGGCTGCTTCACCGATCTGGAGTGCAGCGCGTACGCGTCCATCGCTTTCGACAGCATGCCAAACCGTCTGACCATGTGAACCGATCAGATCAACCCCGGCGGGGCGAACTTTCGCCTCACGCATCAGCAGCAGCGCGGCGTCCGCGAATGCTTCGCCAAGCTCCATCGTAAGCACGGCGATCAGGTCAACGCGTGCTTCACGCGTCGAAGCATGTAACACACGCTCACGCAGCTTGACCGGATATGGTCTGGTGACGGAATGAATAATCCGTGCATTCAACGCCGGAGGTTCACCGCTGATTTCACAGAGTGCCGCGTCGATCGCGTCCGCCGATGTGCCGGACATTAAGCCGATGATGATCATGAATCCGCCAGTTTCGCCAAGCAATCGTGAACGGCACGGCGCACATCGTGAATGCCGACTCGCTCACGTCCGTAATAAACCCGATTCGTAAGCAGTGCGACAACCAATTCTCTTTCCGGATCGATCCAGAGCGATGTTCCGGTAAATCCCGTATGACCATAGCTGTCAGGAGAAAAACGCTCCCCCGCCGAAGAATTTACAGGCGATTTGATCATCCATCCCAAGCCGCGCCGCTCGTCACCTGTACGGGCGTGTTCGCGTGTCGCTTGACGGTGCAGATGCGGAGTCAGCATCTCCGCCGACTTGAGCCAGCGGATTCCCAGAAGTGCAACTTTGTGAGCGGGGGCAAACAAACCCGCGTGTCCGGCAACCTTCCCGACACCACAGGCATTCTCATCATGAACTTCGCCCCAAACGCGCCGTTTGCGCCACCCGGAATCCAATTCGGTTGGCGTAATCGTCCAGCGTTTTTCCTCGCTGACGGCTTCAGTAAGAAAGCCGAAATCCAGCCCCATTCCGGCGGCGACAACGATCGATGTCGCCAGATCGTCGCCATAGGTCATCCGTGAAAGTGCTTCACCGAGCAGCATCAAACCAATATCACTGTACCGGACTTCGACGCCGGGTTCATTGACGAACGGCGTATTCACCAGATATGCCAGCGCCCGCCGCCAGCGTTCTTCACGCGAAAGCGGGTCAATTTCACCGGGCGGTGGCGGTGGATCACCCGCCGCTTGATAGACCGGAAGCCATGCGGGAAGCCCGCTTGTGTGGGTGAGCAAATGCCGGAATGTCACATGAGACGGGTTAACCGTTTTGCCCTGCATCCCTTCGAGGATGGGCAAAGGCGCTTTTGTGTGCGGATCAACCCCACCGCCAACGGGTCGCTCACCGCTGGCGCTAAATTCTGGAATCAGCATCTCAAGCGGATCATCAAGCGAAAAACCATGATGATGCATCCATGTCAGAAATGCGTTCGTCGTAAACAACTTTGTGAGCGATGCCAGATCAAAATGCGTGTCCACCGTGCATGGGTGCGTCTGTGTTTCAGGATCAATCCAGCCCCACGCCCGATTAAGCCGCCATTGATCACCCGTATACACCGCAATCTGCGCCGCCGGGAACACGGTTCCCAATGCCGCATTCATGATCTGTTCGAGTTCATCCGCGATCGAGGCGGGCAGTTCGTTGATGACGTTCACCACGAAACCTCATTCATAGATCAAGTACGGTGCGCGCAGTCGCGCAAATGCTTCGCGCGATTCATCCCAGGACTCAATGATATCGTGATGCCCTTTTCCGGCGACGATCTGCTCACGAATGGAAACTGATCCGGCGAGCTTATCGAAGGACGGCAGCCATTCCCATTGATCGCTGTAGCGGCGGAAAAGCGCGATCAACACCCCCAACCACACCCGCACAGGAAAGAATACCGAAGGTTCAACAACATGCACTTGAACACCTTCGCAGCGCACGCCTTCCCACTTCCCCGAAGTTGGCGTAAAAGCATGGGGACGAAAGCGCATGCCGATCCAATCCATCGCATTAAGTCGATCTGCCAATTCTGCCCCATCAATAAACGGCGCGCCGATAATTTCAAACGGGAGCGGTGTCCCGCGTCCTTCACTCAAATTCGTTCCTTCAACCAAGCACGCGCCGGGATAATGCACAACAGTGCTGAACTGTGCCATGTTGGGCGAGGTAGGAATCCATGTCAATCCGGTTTGATTCCATGTCATTGACCGCTTCAAGCCAAGACACGGGATCACGGTCAAACGGGCGGGCTTATTCAGCCACTCGTTATTGATCAATTGGGCATGTTCGCCGATGCTCAATCCATGCTGAATCGGTTCGGGGAATCGCCCGATAAACGAGGACAGCGCCGGATCGAGCGTCATACCGTCGATTAAATCACCGAGCGGATTCGGGCGGTCAAGGATGATGACCTCAATTCCGGCGTCGCTCGCGGCTTCGAGGACATAAGAAACTGTCCATGTGTAGGTATAAAAACGCGCGCCAACATCCTGCAAATCGATCACGATTGCGTCAAGGTTTTCGAACATTTCCGGTGTTGGGCGCAGTGTGTCTCCATATAGGCTGTAGATCGGAATACCGGTGAGCGGATCGGTCACGGTTGCGACCTTTTCACCCGCACCAGCCGATCCATACGCGCCGTGTTCACCCCCAAACAGCGCCGCAATCTGCACGCCGGGGACACGACTCAGGATGCGATAGGAGCTTTCTAATCGGCTGTCAACTGCCGCCGGATGTGTCAGCAGTCCGATATGTTTTTCGCGCACCACGTCATAGCCGGATTCACGCAATACATCCAAGCCTACACGTATATTCGCCATGACTTAAAACTCCGATTGCAGTGGGACAGGAAGCTGTCCGGTTGGGGTGAAAGCGCCTGTGAGCGCATCGACCGCCGCATCAAGCGAAGGCGCTGCGTCGCCGCATGTGAGCAAAATCGTACCTGCCGCCGGAAACATGTCTGCGTCAAATGGACTGCGAGCACACACAAGGATCGTTCGGTGTGCATGGCGTATGATCTCAGCCGCCGCCGCTGATTGGCGCGTGAACATATGCGCGCTGCGCGTCACCAAAATCAGCACATCCGCGTTTGAAGCGGATGCCGCTGCTTCTGCAATCTTTTCTGGAGAATATTGAGAAGGAGTGAGCGTGACGGCGCGCACATTCGGAAACACCTCTTGCAAACGCGTCACAAACTGAGTCAAATTTCCACGCTCAACCGCGCCCGATTCGACCGCTGAGACGAATTCGACCGCCGCATAAGTCAGGCTCGGCGTGATTGGGAAAATCGAGGGATCATGTTTGAGCAAGACACACGCATCACGTGCCGCGCGCCGCATTGTGTTGATGTTTTCTGGTGTTCCCACGTTTGCGCGAAGGTCTTCCGTCAATGCCGCCTGTGGGGTGATTGCGTATGCATCACGCACCGCCGCCAAACGCGCATTCGCCGCTTCGATACGCTCCAGCGGAAGCCTTCCGCTTTGTGCTGCCTGAAGCAGTCCTTCATAAGCGGCTGATTGTGTTTGCGGCGTATGCGAATACAAAATCACGTCAATACCTGCCAGTGCCGCCAAGACCGCCGACTCCGCTGGTGGGTAATGAGTCGAGATGGCACGCATCTCCATACAATCCGTCACGATCAAACCATCAAAGCCGAGTTTCCCGCGCAGCAGTCCCGTCACAATTGCCGGAGACATGGTTGATGGATACACCGCGTCGAGCGCTTCAAACTGCACATGATTGATCATGATCGCGCCAATTCCCGCATCGATCACGGCGCGAAACGGGATCAAGTCCTGTTTCCAGAGGTAGTCCGCCGAACCGCTGATCACCGCCAGCGCTTCGTGCGTATCTACCGGAGTGTTTCCTAAACCGGGGAAATGCTTTGCCGTTGCCATCACCCGCTCACGCTGGTATCCACGCACCTGTGCCGCAGCAAGCGCGCTCACACGCGCCGGATCAACACCGATAGAGCGTGTCCCCATGGTGGGATTGCGTGTGTCATGGGTGATATCAATCGCTGGAGCCAAATTCCAGTTGATGCCAACCGCGCGCATCTCTCGCGCCAGCACCGCCGATACTGCTTCGGCTGTGTGTTCGTCATCAATCGTGCCAAGCGCCATTGCGCCGGGGCTTTCGGTAAAACCATTTTGCGCCCGCAGCCGCGCGACCGCCCCGCCCTCTTGATCGATACAAATCATCAGCGGTTCAGATGCCGCTGCGTGGAGCGCTTGTGTCAGCCGCGCGACCTGTTCCGGTGACGCGATATTGCGCGCGAACAGGATGATCGTTCCAACCCGTCCGGCGCGCAGCCACTCCAGCAGATAGGCGGGTGCTTCCAGTCCTTCAAAGCCGACCGCAAGCATCCGTCCAATTCTGGTTTCAAGCGTAGTCATATTGTCAACCCGAGTCCCCTACTCTTAGCGCGAGATACGAATCACGATCAGCACAGCCCCAATCATCACGACGCCGATTAGACCGCTGCACACGCTGACGACGAATTCGGCGCTTTCACGCGGCTGCGCCAATGCCAGCGCAAATCCGCATACCGTCAAGAATACCGCAATCCGAAACGCGCCGCGCAGTGCCTCTGGATTCATCCCAACTGCACCTGTTCGGAATACGGCGTGAGCGCATCACCTTTGATCAGTGGAAAGCACGCGACCTGTTGTTCGTAATTCGGCGGCACATCAAGCGGCGGCGGTGCAGTATCACACATTCCGGGGACGAAAAACGGGCAGCGTGGATGAAAGGCACATCCCGGCGGAATTGCTGTCAAGCTCGGTATATCCTCACTGCGAAGCATCAGCCGCTCTTTTGAACGTGTGATATCAGGATCAGCCTCCGGAATCGCAGCGATCAATGCCCGTGTATATGGGTGCGCCGGATGGTGAACCACTGTTTCGGTTCGCCCAACCTCGATCACCCGCCCAAGATACATGACCGCGATCCGCCCTTCCCATGCGAAATACTTCGCCAGTGCCAGATCATGCGTGATAAACACGATCGCTACGCCAAGCGTTTCACGCAGACTTTGCAGTGTCTTAAGCAGACTGATTCGGATGCTGACATCCACCATGCTGACCGCTTCATCTGCGACGATCAAGCGCGGATTGACGGTCAAAGCGCGGGCGATGCTCACCCGCTGACGCTGCCCGCCGCTTAACTGATGCGGATACTTGTTGACAATATCCCCCGGCGGCGTGAGGTCAACCAGTGTGAGCAGTTCCCAGACGCGGCGTCGAACTTCAGCACGATTAGCGGCGAGTTTATGGTGCGCAATCGGGTAGCTGAGAATTTGCCCGATTGTGTGCGCCGGGTTCAACGATGCGAACGGGTCTTGATGGACGATCTGATGATCGCGCCGGTACATCGCCAACCGATCGCCTTTAAGTTGATTCACATTTTCGCCGTGATAGCGAACTTCTCCGACACTTGGATCAAGCAGACCGGCGATGATTTTGCCCGTCGTCGTCTTGCCACATCCGCTTTCACCAACAAGGCACAGAATCTCACCGGGATAAACGCTCAGATTCACATCCTGAAGCACGCGGATTGGCGTATTGTCTTTTTTGAAATTGCGATCGACATGAAGCAGTTCAATCAGCGGCGTGGTCATCGACCAGTACCTCCTGTGCGCTCATCCGCACCTGATCCGAATGATGACATGCCGCCAGATGCACTGCGCCTTGGTCATGCAGCGCGGGCATCGTCGTTTGACAAATCTCCGTTGCAAACTGGCAGCGCGGATGAAATTTGCACCCGCTCGGCGCATCGATCATGTCCGGAGGGCTGCCGGGAATGCTGTTCAAGGATTCCCGGTCAGCACTCAAGCGCGGCACGGCATTGAGCAATCCAAGCGTATACGCATGCGCCGGGCGATAAAACATCTCGTTAACCGCGCCGATTTCGACCAGATCTCCCGCATACATAGTGGCAACGGTATCTGCCATTTCCGCCGCAATCGAGAGGTCATGACTGATAAAGATCAGGCTGATCCCTAACTCGCTCCGAAGCGTCTTCAGCACATCAATAATCGTTCGCTGTGTGAGAATGTCCACCGCCGTTGTTGGCTCATCGAGCAGAACCACCTGCGGATTAAGCAGCACGCTCAAGGCGATCAATACGCGCTGGCGCATACCGCCGCTCAATTGATGGGGATACGCATCGAATACCCGATCCGGGTCGAGCCGAACCATCTTGAACAATTCCAGCGCTCGCGCCTTGATCCGCTTCATATCGTTTTCACCGTGCGCTCGCGCCGTGTCGTAAAACATATCGCGCACACGAATGACTGGATTGAGCGAATTCAGCGCCGCCTGAAAGACCATCGAACATTCTGCCCAACGGAAACGACGCAGCGCCGAGCCTTTGAGTTGAAGCGCATCAACAGGCTTTCCGCCGCGTGCGGTATAGATAACTTTTCCGGCATCGATCAATGCGGTGCGCGGGAGAAGCTGCATCACGCCTAGATTCAGCGTTGATTTTCCGCATCCAC
>CALBRY010000516.1 GCA_937927665.1 uncultured Chloroflexota bacterium | reverse complement strand
CGAGCGTCGCCAACACCGTCGGGTCGCTGGCGCTCTGGCTCGTCGGCACGGTTGGTAACCTCATGTCTACGCTGACGGTATCCCTCCTGCTGTCGCTCGTGATCTTGCTCGAACTCCCCCGTTATCAAACCGGCGCGCTCGAAGGCTTTCCACGCCATCAGCGCGAACTGCGTCTGTTAGGTCAAAAAATCATGAGCGTCTGGCAGGGCTTCTTTCGCGGTCAGTTGTTCCTGTGCTCCGTGATCGGCATTCTCACCTACTTGCAGCTTTGGTTGATGGGCATCCCATCGGCATTCATCATCGCGGTGATCGTCGCCGTGATTTCGCTCATCCCCACCATCGGCGGCATTATCGCCTTGATCCCGCTCTTTCTCATGCCGCTGATTCAGGGTTCAACCGTGCTTGACTTTGACCCGATCACGCTGGCAATCGTCACCGTGCTGATCAACCTCGTTATCTCGCAGGTGATCTGGAACGCGGTCGCGCCGAAAGTCATGGGCGATGCGGTCAATCTCCCGCTGCCGCTCATCATCCTCGGTATCATCATCGGCGCGGCAGTTGGCGGCGCGCTTGGCGCATTCCTGATTGTGCCGCTGCTCGGCATGGTGCGCGTGTTGATCGCTTATCTCATGGCAAAAGTTGCCCGCCGCGATCCGTATCCCGGCGAAGAAATGCCCGCGGTGGTTGAACTCGCGGACATCTAAACTTTTCTGGCGGCGCGTCTGCGGATGCGCCGCCAATCCTCTGAACTGACGGCTAATAGGACAATCCCCCAAACGGGTTGGAACAAATCCCACCATACGCCCCGCCGCGTCAGCACGCGATTCGCATACGATTCGGCGTGTTTCTAAACAGCGCATAGGCGGACAAAACCCGTCCGATCGATTGACTCAACCGTACAATTTCGAGAGGAAATCAAGCCATGCAAACATTGATCGCACTCTACGAGACTGAAGATATCGCCCGCCGCGTCGAAACTGATCTGCTCGGTGCGGGAGTTGCACAGGACAACATTCGTGTCGAAGGCGGTGTGTACGAAGATGCTGCCCGCCCAACCGGAGGACTTGCAGGATTCTTCCGCTGGTTGTTCGGCAGCGATCCGGCGAATGATTCGGATGTTTACGCTGAAAGTTTGCGGCGCGGCGATTGGGCAGTCATCGTCCAATTGGAAGACCGCCTGACAGATCAGGTGGAGAATATCCTGTACAGCTACAACCCGATCGATGTGGACGCGCGCGGCGCGTACTTCCGGGGCACAGGCTGGAAAGGCTATGAAGAAGGCGCATCGACTTACACCACCGATGAAATGCTGCGCGACCGGAACGACTACAACAGCATGTATTCCCGCACTTACGGCGCAGATCTGCCGAGCGGATACAATATCCCGCCTGAAACAGGTGTCGATGAAGAGTGGGAAGACCGCGCCGATACCAGCGATGCGGAACGGTCGGATACGAGTAAGCGCGAAATCGAGCGCGGACGGGTGCGGGTTCGTACCTACCTCACCGAGCGTCCTGTTGACGGCGACACGCAGCCCAACCGCAGCTAACGGCGTGCCGTTTACCAGCAAAATAGGATCAAAAAGGCGGATCGGTGATCGATCCGCCTTTTAATTTTCTCATTGATCGCCCGCGCCTAATCAGGTTTGTAGCCGAGCCGATCGAGCGCATCAAGCGCCGCTTCGCGCACATCTTGATCAGCATGTTCGACGAAATTCATTAAGGCGGGAATTGCCCGTTGATCGTCCGTATCACCGAGCGCATCGGCGGCGCTGGCGATCAGGATCGGATCATCAGAATACAGCAGTTGAATCAGCGGCGTCACGGCGCGGTTGTCATGGAGCATCACCAGCGACCAGCACGCGCCCAAACGAATCTCAGGGTCAGGATTGCGGGCGTCTTCGTCCAGCATATGCCGCGCGATTTCTGCCTGCGCTGTCTCCAGCTTGATTGCCATCTCCGCCGCGCTTTGACGCACGCCCCAATCGGTATCATCCAGTGCAGCGTGAATGGTTTCGATAGCGATCATCGAGGCGGGCTTTGTGCCAACCAGCATATTATTGATATCCGTTGTGGGATCGCCCTGTTCGGTAGCAATCAACGTGCCCAATGCGCGCACCGCAGATTCGCGCATCTGTGGATCATCATCTGTGATCGCCTTCAGCAGTTCGATGATTTGTGTACTCATCGGTGAAGTTTCTCCCCTAATTTGAGTAAATAACCGAGCCGCAGCGCCGCCCGCTCAACAAGTGTTTCAGCATCGCGCAGTGCTTCGTCAAGCGGCATGGGGGCTGGCACGATCGAGAATGGAATCAATCCGGCGCGGTATAGAACCGATTCATCACCTGTCACCCCACCCGCCAGCGCGATCGTCGGAACGCCATAAGCCGCCGCCCGCCGTGCCACGCCAACAGGGGATTTTCCCTGTAATGTTTGATCGTCCAACCGCCCCTCGCTGGTGATCACCAGTTTTGTATCGCGTAGTTCCTGATCAAATTCTACCATATCGAGCAGCGTATCGATTCCCGATGCCATCCGCGCCCCCGTGAACGCGAACAACCCCGCCGCAGTCGCACCCGCTGCGCCGCCGCCGGGGATCGTCCGCACATCGATTCCATGCTGCGTGTGGATCAGCGTGAACAGATGCGTCAAATTTGCATCCAGTTGTTCGACTTCTGGCGGTGATGCGCCTTTTTGCGGCGCATAGACACGCGCCGCGCCGCCCTCCCCCACCGCTGGAGCGGTCACATCGGCGGCGAGGATAATTTCGGTTTCACGCAGCCGCGCATCAAGCGCCGTCGCGTCGATCACTGCCACACGGTCAAGCGATCCGCCGCCGGGAGAAACATCGCCGCCCGCCGCATCCAGAAAGCGAACACCGAGCGCCCGCAAACATCCTGTGCCGCCGTCCGTGGTTGCGCTCCCGCCCAACCCGATGATGATCCGCCGCGCACCGTGATCAAGCGCGGCGCTGACCAGTTCACCCAAGCCGTAGGTCGAAGCGCGCAGTGAATTTTCTGGTGTAACTTCGCTGCGGTCTAAATGCCCTAACCCGACCGCCAGCGCCATTTCGATCACCGCCGCGCCGTTTGGCAGCATCCCGAACGCCGATTTGATCTGCCGCCCCAACGCATCGCTGACCGTAACCGCGACTCGTGTTCCACCCCGGCTTAAGAACGCCTCAAGCGTGCCATCGCCGCCATCCGCAATCGGCATCCCGACGATATTTGTGCTCACGCCGCTGCGTGCCAGCCCGGTGATGATCGCGGCGGTTGTTTTCTCCGCGCTCAAGCTTCCTTTGAGTGCTCCGGCGGCGACGATAATCTTCATAAAGCGCCTCGCATCAGGTTTGTTATAGTTATATCCAAGTCTTGCGCGAGAATAGGAGAACCGCAACATCATGATGGAAGCAAATCGGGCATTTCGAATGCTTGAAGAAAGCGCATTGATGGCAGGCTTGCGCGGTGATTTTCCACCGAATAAGGCTGTTGCTGCCGCCGAAGCACTCATGAGCGCAAAGATCAACGTCTTTGAACTCACCATGAACAGCGTCCAACCGATTGACGCCATGCAGGCGATCAAAGCGAAATACGGCGCAGACGCAGTTGTCGGTATGGGAACAGTCTTAACGCTCGCCCATGCCAAGCAGGTCATCGACGCAGGCGCGGATTTCGTCGTCGCGCCTTCATTCAGCCGCGAAGTCACAGAATTTGTTGTCAAAAGCGGCGTCCTGATGATCCCCGGCGTGATCACCCCCACCGAAATCGTGGACGCATGGAATGCGGGTGCGCGCCTGCTCAAGCTGTTCCCGATTGGCACGCTCGGCGTGGAATATTTTAAGGCGCTTCAGGGTCCGCTCGGTCATATCAAATACATTTGCAACGGCGGCATGACCGATGAAAACGTTCCGGGTTTCATCAAGGCGGGAGCGGTCGCGTGCGGCATGGCGAATTGGCTCACGGGTGATGGCGCGATGTCCCCGAACATGATCCGCCAGCGTGCCGAAACACTCCGCCGCCTTGTCAATCAAGCGCGCGGCGGCGGCGGGCGTGTCGTGTAATGACGATGACCGAACACACCACCAAACGGTTAGAAGTCATCGCATTGGACGCGGACGATGCGCGTGAAGCGCAAGCAGGCGGTGCGGACAGCCTCGAAATTGTCCGCGAATTGGCGCTCGGCGGGCTTACGCCGTCATTCGAAACGCTCCGCGCCATTCGTGAAGCCGTCCCGCTTCAATTGAATGTCATCATCCGCCCGCATGCGCGCGATTTTGTCTATTCATCATCCGAAGCAGACGTGATCCTGCGTGATGCACAGGAGGCGATGCACTTGGGCGCAGCCGGAATCGTGTTTGGCGCGCTCACGCCGGACG
>CALBRY010000515.1 GCA_937927665.1 uncultured Chloroflexota bacterium | reverse complement strand
TTAACAATGGGTTTGTAAGGGGTGTGGGCAGGAGATGACAAAAAACACCCTCCCCTAGCGGTATGTTATGTTAAGGGAGGGTGCAAAAGTCACACGTCAGGCGTTAGTGATACTCTGGCAGCCAGCCTTCGTGCGCGGTGATCAAATCATCAACCATCGACCAGATTTGATCGAGCGAAAGTTCCGCCGCTGTGTGCGGATCAAGCATGGCGGCATGATAGATGTGTTCGCGTTTGCCCGTCAGCGCGGCTTCGACCGTGAGCGACTGCACATTGATGTTGGTTTGCATCATCGCGGCAAGCTGCGGCGGCAGCGCGCCGATCTTGGTCGGCTGAAGTCCGTTCTTATCCACCACAACCGGCACTTCGACGCAGCATCCTTGCGGCAGGTTATCGATCAAGCCGTTGTTGGCGACGTTGCCATAAATCACACGCGGCGTTCCGGTTTCGATGCTGTGAATAATGCCCGATCCGTATTCGACGCTGCGGTGAACTTCGAGCGGTGCGCCGCCTTCCAGTGCCAAGCGCTGTTTTTCCCAATCCGCGATCTGAACTTCGCAGCGGCGGATGTATTCATCGAGCGGGATATTAAACTGCTCGATCATGTCGGGGCGGTCGCGCTTGATGAACCACGGCACGTATTCGCTGAAGTGTTCGCTGCTTTCGGTCACAAAGTAGCCGAGCCGCTTGAACATCTCATAGCGGACACGGTTGTAATCCGGCACACGGTTTTCGTCGACCACCTGATGAATACGCGGGTACAGGTCTTCGCCGTCACGCTCAAATTTGAGATAGAACGCCATGTGATTGATACCCGCCACGATGTAATTGATCTCATCCAGCGGCACGCCAATATCGAAAGCGAGTTCGCCCGCCGTATGAGGCACACTGTGGCATAAGCCGACTGTCTTGATCGTGCTGGCGCGGCTGATCGCCCAGCAGTTCATCGCCATCGGGTTGACGTATTGCAGGAACGTCACATCCGGGCAAAGTTCTTCCATGTCGCGGCACATATCGAGCAGGACGGGGATCGTCCGCAGCCCGCGCATGATCCCGCCGATACCGAGCGTATCCGCGATTGTCTGACGCAGACCGTATTTCTTCGGAATTTCAAAGTCAACGACCGTACCGGGTTTGTAGCCCGCCACTTGAATCATCGCAATCGCATAATCCGCACCATCGAGCGCGGCACGGCGATCAGTTGTCGCGCTAATTTTCGGCTTCGCGCCGAGCGCTTCCGCCACGCGGTGAGCGACAACTTCCGATGTCTTCAAGCGTGCTTCATCAATATCGAACAGTGAGATTTCCGATTCGGCGAGTTCAGGGAAGCCGAGGATATCCCCTAACAGATTCTTGGCGAATACCGTGCTGCCCGCGCCAATGAACGTGATTTTGGGCATAATTCGATGTGCCTTTCATGGCTCAACGACTGACGAGTAAAAAGGGTGATGCACTAAACTGGCGGATCTCCGTCACTGCGCCATCTGTCCAATAGACTTCAAGCCGCTCAAGCTGACTGCCAGCAGGAAACCCAAAGTGTACACGCGCCGGATCACCGGATAGATACCCGCTTGCCGCATTCATTTCGCGGGTGTACGTGCCGGACGATGTATGAAGCACCAGCCTTGCGCCGATCCCGAACGGATTCGGGGCGTTATTCCAGCGCAGTTCAACCTGTAAGCTCGCGCCGCCGCAAAGCTGATTTTCGTACAATTGAGCGGGCGTGTTCAGGTTATTGATCACAATATCGAGATCACCATCGTTATCGAGATCGCCCATGCTCATGCCGCGACCGCCGCTCAAACTGCCGAGTCCCCATTCTGGCGTAAGCGTGAAGCGTGTGCCATCGCCCCGAAAGGCACTATTGGACTCAATCAGTTCATCTTGCGGCAGATGCCCGAATATTTCGACCGATGCCATTCCGTTCACGATGTAGAGATCAAGAAAACCATCCTGATCCAGATCGCCAAACTTGCTTGACCATGTCCAGCCTGTCGCGGTCACGCCAAAATCCGCCGCGTGATCGATGAGCGGCGCACCGTTTGACTCCGCGTTCGGCAGAAACAGCATATTCTGGCTGACCTGACGATCACCGGGCAGGCGCGGGCTTGATTCAAGGTCTGCGAGGGCGTACTGCCACGCATCCATTACGTCTGGCGATTCGTCGGCGGGGTACATATCGGCGGCGAAAAACTCGAATATGCCGTTATTGTCGATATCGCCCGCGTCAAAGCTCATCGTGCTGAATGTCATCGTGTCAAACAACGCGGCGGGTTGCCATGCGCCATCCACAAATGACCAGCTTTGATCCGGCAGACTAAAATCATTGCCGACGACGAGATCGGTATTTCCATCCTGATCGAGATCAGATACCCACAGCGCGAGCGCCTGTGAGTCCTCCGCCAGACGGGTCGGGCTGTATCCGTTTCCGGTGTTCTCGTAGTAGATCACGCCCGCGCCGCCGCTGTTGAGGAAACCATCGCGCAAAAGTTGGAGCAGTTCGGCATCATACGACGCGGTGATCAAGTCAAGATCGCCGTCGTGATCGGGGTCTGCCCATGCGAGGGTGTAAGCGGGACGCATCACGCCCTCAAGCGCGATCATGGTGAATGTCTCATCGTGATTGTTCCGCCAAAGCTGCGGCGATCCAACTTGGCTGGAAAAGAGAATATCGAGCCAGCCATCTGCATCGACATCGACGGTTTGCACCGCGTGCGTGCGTCCGGTTGGGCGCGGAAAATCCTCGACGCGGAATTCAAGCCCGCCAAGATTCCATAGAATGCGGTTCGCGCCATCCAGATTGCCGAAAACGATGTCGAGGAGTCCGTCGCCATTGAGGTCATTGATGGCGACCCCTGAACCGTTGCTTTCATAGAAGCGCACAACCGCTCCCCGTGATTGGGTGGTGTGCGGGAGTGCGTGCTCAATGAACCGACCACCGCATGTCTGAGCCTCTCCCGATGCCGGATGAAACAGGCATGCCGCAAGCACAAGCAGAAGTCTTGATGAATACAGGATCGGCGTGTGTGCCTGCCATTTTGGTTTCATGATGAGGGGTGATGACCAATAGGATCGTGCAAATACGGCGTTTGATACCTAATCCCCTCCCCACTGGTGGGGAGGGGATAGAGACTTTTGTTTATTTAGAACAGATCGTTGATTTCGGCTGCTGCATCCGGAATCACGTCTTCAGCGCGTGCGGTGCCGAGTGCAATTGCGTCCATCGCTTCGGTCATGATCGTGCTGATTTCGCCTGCATAGTCGGCGATCGGGAACAGGAACGTGCCGCCTTCTTGATTCGCCTGTTCGACGAACGCGCTCACGTCCACGCCTGCATCGGCGCGCATCTGCTGCGACATTGCCGCTGCTTCGGGGATTGCCGGGAAGACCACGCCGGACGCGCCGACGATGCTCTGGCATTCGAGCGAAGCAAGGAACTTGACCCACGACCATGATTCTTCGAGGTGCTGCGTACCCACCCAAATCGAGTCAGCAAGACCATTGAACATGCTGAAGCGACCTTCGGGACCAGACGGGAGGCGACCGAAACCGACATCGAATTCGCTGCCGAGGAACGTGCCGATCATCCACGAACCATTCATGGTCATGGCGACGTTGCCCGCTTGGAAGAGCGTCGAAGCGCCCAGCGAGCTGACTTCTTCAAACGACGGGGCGAAGCCGTGAACGAGGTTCAGGTCTGCCCACCACTGCACGGTCTGGATGAAGCGCGGATCGTCATAGTTGTAGCTGGTTGCCCACGGACCTTCGTTGAACGTCCAGCCGAGGCTGGCGGTGAGGGCGCTCCACTGGGTCTGACCATAAGCGCCGCCCATGCCATCCGGCACGAAGCCGTACTGCGCGATGCTGGTGGGGTCAAAGTCAGGGCTGAGTCCGTTATTGCCGTTGGTGTCGATCGTCAACTGCGCCATAACCTGCTGGAACGTGCCGCCGTCTTCGAGATTCCACGTCCATTCATCCATGACTGCCGGATCAATGCCTGCTGCTTCGAACAGCGCAACATTGTAAATGACCGCGATTGTGTCCCAGTCTTTCGGGAGACCATAACGCGCGCCTTCACGAGTCCACAGGTCGGCAAGACCGGGGTAGTAAATGTCGGTGGCAACGCCGTCACGCTCGACGAGCGGCTGAATGTCAACCAATTGTTCCAGCGCCACAAATTCAGGATACTTGGCGAGGTGATTGGTGAAGACATCGGGTGCTTCGCCGCTGATGAAACCGGTCGTGATGCCTGTCCAATAGTCATCCCAACCGAGCTGCTCAACGGTGACCGTAATGCCCGGATTCGCTGCCATGAACACATCGGCGCACTGCTGATATGCGGGAAGTTGGTTGCTATCCCACAACTGATAACGAATGGTGACCGCTTCCTGGGCGCTGACGCTTGTCACGATCAGCAGCAGGGCGACGACGAGAACAACAAGAAGGGAACGACGTTTCATTGCAGAATCTCCTAAAATTGTTATTGAACTGCGTTGTGTGAACTCAACAGGCGGCAGCCCCACTGCCGCCCGTGTGACACCAATGGTTATTTGAAGCCGGAGAACTGGATCGAATCCACGACCCGGCGTCCAAAGAAGATGAACAGAATGATCGTCGGCACGATGCTGATCACCGTCCCCGCCATCAAGCCTGTCCAGTCTGGCATGCCCTGCGGCGTCTGCGATTTGAAGATGTTCAACGCCACCGTGAGGACGCGTAGTTCTTCATCGCGTCCCACCAAGAAGGGCCACAGGTATTCGTTCCACGAGCCGATGAACGTCAACAGTGCGAGCGTCATCAGCGGACCACGCATCAGCGGCAGCGACACGCGCCAGAACACGCCGAAGTACGTCGAGCCATCGAGCAGTGCCGCTTCTTCGAGGTCTTTATTCAGGCTCAAGAAGAACTGCCGCATGAAGAACACCGCGAACGGAGTCATCAACAGGAACGGCGCAACCATGCCTTGGAACGTGCCAATCCAGCCCAACTGACGGATCAGCACATAATTCGGGATGAACAGCACAATCCCGGGGATCATCAAGCCGCTCAGATAGATAAAGAAAATCTGATCGCGGAATGGGAATTTAAAGCGTGCGAACGCATACGCCGCCATCGAACTGAACAGCGTTTGACCCAGCGTGACCACCCCGGCAAACAGGAACGAGTTACGCAGATAGACCCAGAAGTTGATCGTTCCGGGCGAAATATTCGTCGCCCCCGCTGCGATCAAAGAAGCTGGATCAACCATGCCGAGCACGCGCTCAAAGTTGATCGTTGTCGAGTTATACGGCAGCAGATCGCTGGCGTGGGTAAACAACGCGGTCGGATCGTTAAGCGCGGTGCGTATCACCCAGTAGAACGGGAAGATCGTCACGAAAATCAGCAAACTGATGAAGAACCACACCACGATCTTGCCGACATTGATCCGGCGTGCCGCGGCGGCGGCTTCGCGCTGCTGGACTTTGGTTTGAGAAATTGCAGTCATGTTCCGCGTCCTTTAGCTGTATTCCGCAAGATCGGACTGATTACCTTGGAAGGTGCGAATCTGGATGAGCGTCACCGTAACCAAGATCAGGAACAGCACCACCGATGCAGCCGTCGCTACGCCCATGTTGATGCGGCGTTCGAACACCTGCTCGTAGATGTAATAGATGATGGTGCGCGTCGAACCTGCGGGACCGCCTTCGGTCGCAACGGCGACGGTATCGAAAATCTGGAACGAACCGATGATCGAGGTCACGAACACAAACACCAGTACCGGACGGAGCAGGGGCAGCGTAATCCGCAAGAACTGCACCAATCCGTTTGCACCGTCCACGCGGGAGGCTTCGTAGAGTGATTTCGGAATAGTTTTTAATCCGGCGAAGATCAGGATCGCGGTGTAGCCCATATGCCGCCAGATGTTGACCCCGGCGATCGAGGCGAGCGCCTGATCCGGACTGCCGAAAAAGCCCTGCTGTCCTATGCCGATCTGCTGCAAAAAGATATTGATGACGCCGAGCGTAGGGTCAAGCAGCCATATAAACAGCATCGCCACAATAACATTAGGCATCAACCACGGAAGGATCATGACTCCGCGCAGCAGCGGTGAATTCGCTGCCTTTTCCATCAATATCGCAATTCCCAGCGCCAGCAGCGTTTGAAGTGGAATATTTAGCAGTACATAACTTACTGTTGTGCCAAGCGCCCGATAGAAACGCGGATCGCGTGCGCCGATGACAAACCCACCATCGCCAATCTGTACGCGCAGCAGTTCGTCAAAATCATCGGGCAGCACATCGTTGCTGTTCTGCTCTGCTGATGCCAGCGGGTTGAAGGACAATTCCAAAATATTCTGATAGTTCGCCAACCCGACGTACTCCGCGTCTGTCAGCAAATTCCAGTCTTGGAAGCTGATAAACACACTGCGAATCGCCGGAACACCAAAAAATAAAATGAAACCGATTAAACTCGGCAAGATGAACAGAATCCCCAAAACCGCCTGATTATTCCCCAGTCGTGAGAAAAATCCGGGCGAAGGCGGAGACTCCGAACGAGAAGAAAGGCTTGTTGCTGTCACGAAAACTCCCTCCGAAC
Organism: uncultured Chloroflexota bacterium; assembly: GCA_937927665.1. Taxonomy (GTDB): domain Bacteria; phylum Chloroflexota; class Anaerolineae; order Aggregatilineales; family Phototrophicaceae; genus Flexifilum. The sequence continues at coordinate 1,989 of CALBRY010000515.1, read as the reverse complement.
GCGCTGCTATTTCTTTAACGAAGCCCCGCACGAGTCGCGCACAACTAGGCGAGTCTGCAAAGTAACATGTTTATCTTTTAGCGCTGTCCCGTTTAATAGATTGATCAGCATCTCAACAGCTTGGCGTCCATGCTCCTCGTCCGGTTCGTGCATGGTTGTCAGCGGTGGATCGCAGAACCCGGCGAGACGCACATCGTCAAAACCAACAATGGCGATGTCCTGTGGAATCCTCAGCCCGTGTTCGCGGATTGCCCGAACCGCGCCGAAAGCCATTATGTCATTCATCGCGTACACCGCATCCGGCAGGCAGTTCTGCGACCGCGCCAGAATCCTCTGCATCGCGGTGTAGCCGGTTTCCGGGTCGAACAAGCCGCGCTCCATCAGCGCCGGATCGACTGTCAGACCGTTGTCTGCCATCGTGCGATGGAACACGTTCAGGCGTTCTTCAACATGGGGACTGTGATTAACTTCATCGTAGGGAATACACGCGATCCGCTGGTGTCCGAGGTCGATCAAGTGCTGGATCAGCACCTTCACGCCGCTGTACTTGTCCACCTCGACCGAATGAATCTCCGAGTGCATGTGGTTCAGCGTGACGACGGGCATCCCGTTATTGGTGCATTCGATGATGTGTTCGATTTCGTCGTCGTTGGTCGTGCCAAAGTTGATGATCACACCCGCCGCTTCACGACTTTGAAGCAAACGCCGGTATACCGCCGAGGCAGATTTCGTGTGAACTTGTTCAACCAGAATGCGTAGTTTATGTTTGCGGGCGACTTCGCTGATGCCGGTCAGCACGCGGGGGATGTATTCGTCAATAAAGACCTGACGATGCGGCTGCGCCAACACGAGCGCGATATTATCACTGCGTCCACGCGCTAACGTTCGGGCTGCCACATCGGGGATGTAATTCAACTCGCGAGCAGCATCAAGGACGCGCTCCTTCGTCTCTTCACTGATATTGGCGTCAACAACGTTATTGAGTACAAAAGAAACCGTTGTTTGTGAGACGCCTGCCCGTTCGGCAACTTGTTTACTAGTTGGTCGTCGTGGTTTCATCAAAAGTCTTGATCAACAGAACTGTGTATTTGGCACTAAAGCGCATTACTAAAGCGCATTAGTAAGATAACGCCGTCCAATTCTTTTGTCAACATTGTGCAAAAAAGTACTTAAAGCTCGGTTGATTTCTACACGTTCGTGCCGCGCCTACTGCCTCGCAATAATGAATGTATTGAGCGGTGACCAACTGACGCAAACTTCTGCACCTACGGGCGGCGGTGTGGCTTGCAAACTGCTCTGCTCAAATACCCGTAGATCGAATTCATCATTCCCGCTCAGGTGATACGTCAAGCTCGTACCTGTAAACGTAATATGCCTGATATGCGCGTTCACCATGTTGAGCGCACCGGGATCGGCGGGCGGCGTGATCGAAACACGCATCTGTTCGGGGCGCACCATCACCTGAACCCGTTCGCCGCGCTCCAGATTTTCCAACATCTGCGCCTTGATGTCCGTGCCTCCTGCCGTGCGGATGATCACACCTTCCGGCGCATATCCGATCACTTCCCCGGTAAACACATTCGAGATGCCGAGAAATTCCGCGACAAATCGGGTATTGGGGCGCGAATAAACCGTCAGCGGCTCACCGATTTGTTCGATTCGTCCGGCATTCATCACCGCCAGCCGATCCGCCAGCGTCAGCGCTTCTTCTTGATCATGCGTCACATACACCGTGGTGATCTGAAGCCGCTGTTGAAGCTGGCGCAGTTCGACCTGCATCTCGCTGCGTAATTTCCGATCCAGCGATGCAAGCGGCTCATCGAGCAGAAGTACCTGAGGCTCGGTGACGACTGCCCGCGCGAACGCGACCCGCTGCTGCTGTCCGCCCGAAAGCTGAGATGGGCGGCGCTTCTCATATCCGCTGAGCTGAACCATGTTGAGCGCGTCGTAAACACGTTCTCGTACCAAATGTTTTGGCACGCTCTGGCT
>CALBRY010000514.1 GCA_937927665.1 uncultured Chloroflexota bacterium | reverse complement strand
CGCTTTCACTATTCTGGCAGCGCTTTCGTTGGAAGCGGCAGGGTTTGCCGAACGCGGGCGCGGTTGGGAATGGGCGACACTCAACGAAATCGGGTTGGCGGGTAAACTTCCGCTCAGTACGTTCGGCGGATTGAAGAGCCGCGGTAACCCGGTGGGGGCGGCGGGCGTTTATCAAGCGGTGGAAGCGGTTTTGCAGCTTCGCGGCGCGGCAGGGGCGAATCAAGTGCAAGATGCACAAATCGCACTCATACAGTCATTGGGCGGTTTGGGTAGTACGGCGTTCACACACATTTTGCAGCGCGCGTAACCTTGTGAATGTGAGAGCAAATGAGGGGCAAAGTGACTCTCATGAGAGGTTTTGAGAGATCATAGCCACTAGAATGATGTTCATATCGTGCCAAAAAGCACAATCGCTCATCGTTCGTTAAGGAGTGCAACATGCAGATTTCACGTCACTGGCGCATCAACAAACAGCGGTATCGTCTCGAAGGCGTGCGCCTGCAGAACGGCGAAGTCAGCCTTCACAACCGCTCGGCAGCCCCGGCGGAACGTGAGGCGCAGACGGCAACGCGTGAGACACAGCGCGTCGGCGTTATCGGTCGCTAACCCAATGCGCGCGCTCATCCCGGTGATGAGCGCGCGTTTTTCTGTGGAAGGATAGTCACCATGACGACAGCGCCTAAAGGCGTGGATAACAAAGAAGGTTTTCAGTTCGCGGGAACTGGCGAAATCTTCAGCTATACGACGGTGCAAGAGCCGCCGGAAGGTTATGAAGAACAAGCGCCGTATATTGTGGCGTTGATCAAGCTGGATGAAGGCACGATGGTCACGGCGCAGATCACCGATGTGGTGGACGCCAAAGAAATCACGATCGGCGACCGGGTGGAAATGGTGACGCGCAAGCTAACCGCCGAAGGGGAACGCGGCATGATCGTGTACGGGTACAAGTTCCGTAAGGTGCTGGCACGCGCATAAGCCTAAGGCGCGGGACACAAAGAAAAAGCATGTTCACAGGGGAGAGAGTTCGGAAGAGGACTCCTCCCCTGTTTTTATGTTAGCCGTGATTCGTTAAAATACCCGGCATGAATGACACACCTTCTCCCCCACCTTCTAAAACATCCGCACTCGGCAAAACCGGAGAGGCTGCCGCCGCTGAATTTCTCCGTACTCAAGGCTACGAGCTTATCGAGGTGAATTGGCACGCGCGCGTTGGCGAAATTGATCTGGTCGCGCGGCAAGGCGATCAATGGGTGTTTGTCGAAGTCAAAACCCGGCGATCAAATTCGGCTGCGCCGCTGGAGGCGATCACCCCGCGCAAGCGTGAGCGGATGATCCGCGCGGCGTATATGTACGCAAATTCCCATCACATTGAGGATGGCGACTGGCGCATCGACGCGATCGCCGTCACATTGGATCACAACAATCGAGCGCGCATTGAACACATTCAGGATGTATTGACGTGGGAATAAGCGCGAATCCGCCGCTGGTGGTGCTGGTCGGCGCAACGGCAACGGGTAAAACCGGGCTGGCGATCGCAATCGCTCAAGCGCTGAATGGTGAAATCGTAGGCGCGGACAGCCGTCAGGTGTACCGGTGGATGGACATTGGCACAGCGAAACCAAGCGCCGAAGAACAAGCCGCCGCACCGCATCACTTGATTGATGTGGTTGATCCTGATCAAACGCTGTCGCTTGCGACGTATCTTGAGATGGCGAATGCGGCGATCCGGGATATTCAGGGGCGCGGTAAACTGCCGCTGCTGGTTGGCGGGACGGGTCAGTATGTGACGGCGCTGATCGAAGGGTGGAGCGTGCCAGAAGTCGCGCCGAATCCGGTTTTGCGCGCCGAAATGGAAGCGTATGCCACCGAGAACGGCGCGGCGGCGCTCGGTGAACGCTTGCGTGTGCTTGATCCCGACGCATACGCACAAATTGATTATCGCAACGTGCGGCGTGTGATCCGCGCATTGGAAGTGATTCACGAAACCGGACAGGCGTTTAGCGCGCAACGCACGAAAACGCCCCCGCCCTATCGTGTTTTGCATTACGGGCTTATGCTCGACCGTGAGCCGCTGTATGAGCGGGCAGATCGGCGCGTGGATGCGATGATCCGTGATGGCTTTGTCGATGAGGTGCGCGGGCTGATCGAACGGGGGTATGCTCCATCACTTCCGTCGATGAGCGGATTGGGCTATAAAGAACTCGCGGCGCATTTGATCGACGGCGTGCCGCTTGACGCGGCGGTAAGCGCGATCTATAGTGCCACGCATGATTTTATCCGGCGGCAGGAAACATGGTTCCGCAAGTACAATAAAGATGCGAAATGGCTGGACAGCGGCAGCATTGACCGCGCCGCGCTGATCGCAACCCTTCGCCTGCGGCTTGAGGAGAGGTAGACACCCGCTCATGGGGATATTTCGTCGAGAAGGCAGCAACCAAAATATCATCGTGGGGCTGATCCTTTTAGTCGTTCTGGCGTTCCTCGCGGGACCCGGCACGGTATCCCGTTTTCTCGCCCCGATTTCGCCCTACTTCGAGGGCGTCCCGTGCGATCGACTGCGGGCTGCGGAAGACCGCGCTAATCATCAGAGTTTGCTCGGTCGTGCCGCCGAAGAAGCGCTAGAGCTTCGCGTGAGTGCATCGGCGATCCCCAGTGACGGTGCGGGCAGCATGATCATTGCAATTACGGTGATCAATAACTCGGTCGGCGCTGTGCCCATCGTGTATGACTTCAACGAAGTGATCGTCGGCGACAACGGCACGAGCGGCTTGGGGATCATTTTCTCGTCTAACGTGTCGGTGAACGGCGTCGGGTTGGGCGTCCGATCGGGTCAACCCGCGACTATCCCCGAAAGCGATATTCGCGTTCTCGGTCCACGGCAACGCTGCATCCATACGATCGATATCGCGGGCGGGAGCGTGATCAACAACCCCGGCTTTATCGGCGGGCAAACCACTGTTGTCGCGTTTTACCGGGGAACAACACGCGGCGCGATCCCTGCGGCAAATCCAACGCCGATCTTTCCCGATCAAGGGCTGCCCACAGGGACTGTGGTATCGGGTTCGGTTGTGATTCCGGCGTCAGGGGCGGCTCAGTAGTCATCTATCGGCATCGGTGTATAATTCAATCACTGCGAACGGCACGGCAACGTCTTGAAGGAGTGCGGTCTATGTCAGAAAGCAGCGGAGAGCGCCCGATCCTCATTATTCAGGGTGACAAAGCAGCCGAGCGTCAGCGAACCCTTACTGAGGACAACGTTCGCATTGGGCGCGGCGAAGACTGCGAAATCATGATCCCGGAGCGCGCCATTTCGCGGCAGCATATCCGCATCTTCAAAGCTGGAGACGACTGGTTTATCGAGGATCTCGATAGCAAGAACGGCTCATGGCTGAATGGGCATAAACTTCTGGGTGAAGCGAAGCTCTATGATGGCGACGAGATCAATCTGGCTCAAGTGCTGAATCTGCAATTTTTGGGGACGGGGGCGACTGCCCCGAATCTAATCGATGCGCCGGATTTCATCGGCAAATCGTCACGTCCGGCGCAGCCCGGCGGACGCTTGAGCGTCGATACGGATGCGCGCCGCGTTTATATTGGCGATAAAGAGGTCGATCCGCCGCTGAGTCCGCCGCAATACCGACTGCTTGAGCTTCTGTTCAACAATACGGGGCGCATTTGCACACGCGAATCGGTGATCGAAGCGGTGTGGCCGGATGTGGTCGGCGAAGGGGTGAGCGAACAGGCGATCGATGCGCTGGTGCGGCGGTTGCGTGACCGACTCGCAGAAGTCGATCCCGATTGGCAGTATATTGTCACGGTGCGCGGGCATGGTTTCCGGCTGGAGAATGGGTAAGC
>CALBRY010000513.1 GCA_937927665.1 uncultured Chloroflexota bacterium | reverse complement strand
TTTAATTTTGCGATGGCGCTCCCCGGCAAGGCGAGCAGTCGTCATACTGAACGCGCTTATTTCCGGTGGGTTGATGAGTATCTCGTCACCACCGCCAATATGAGTCCCACAAGGGGAATCGAGCGGCATCACCGAATGGCGATGCTGCCTGTTCCTGTGCTGCGTATGGTTCTGACCGCGCCACAGCTTCGCGCATGGTTAGGGATGCTTCAGCGCATGGGACACGGAAAACAGGGACTCGATCAGGCACGCGCGGCAGTGGTCACGCTGGCGGATTTGCTGGCGGAATCGGGGTGGCTAGAGGATACGCAAAGCGCCGCTCTGAGCCGCGTTAGTCCCCCTAAAGCAGAGGAAGGTCAGCGCATGGGGCGCTGGCTATCGATCGATCAGATTCATTTGTTGATGAACGCCGCGCGTCAAATGGCGGTGACAGAAAATCAGCGCTTGCGGAACTCGGTCGTGATGTCGATTCTTTGCACGATGGCACTGCGCCGCGAAGAGCTTTCACAGGCGCGGTGGGGCGATTTGAGCCTTCAGAATAATCGTGTGGTGCTGCGGGTACACGGCAAGGGCAAAAAGGGCGCATTTGTTGATATGCCGCGTCCGGTGGTCGAAGCGGTCAACGCATGGCGCGCTGTCGTCACGCCGGATTTGCATACGCCGATGCTCGAATCGCCGCTGGTGCGCCGCTTATGGCGGAATGGGCATGTCAGCCGGTACGGGATTTCTGATGATGGAATCTGGCGGATTGTCGGGGATGCGGCGGAGAAGGCGGGAATCGGGCATGTCGCGCCGCATGACCTGCGTCGGTCGGTGGCGGGGGCGCTCAATGAGAGCGGCGTCCCGATTGAAAAGATCAGCCGCCTGCTGCGTCATTCCAATGTGGCGGTGACCGAGCGTTATATCAACCGTCTGCCGAAAGCGAACGAAGGCGCGATCCTGATGAGCGATCTGCTCGGCTTGGAAGACACCTCCGATTTGTGGAACGAGTAGGCGGGGAAGCAACCCCTCCCCCGACCCCTCCCCGCTGACGCAAGGAGGGGAAAAGCAACCCCTCCCCCGACCCCTCCCCGCTGGCGCAAGGAGGGGAGAAAACGTGCCCGACGTCTGCACCTGCTCCCAAATTTGGGGAGTGAGCGAAGCAAAAACCTTGATCGGTTGCCTGAGAGAGGATGTTGGCGTTTACTTAGGGTACAGCATGTCATCTACAGCGAGCATTTCTATGGATTTCGAGTTCAACGGCAAAATTTGGCAGTGGCGCGGACCTGCTCCGTGGTATTTTGTTACCGTTCCTGAAGCGCAGAGTCTTGACCTGAAGGCGGTATCAAACTTCGTGACGTATGGTTGGGGTGTGATTCCGGTGGTTGTTCACATCGGCAAGACGAGCTGGAAAACATCATTGTTTCCCAAAGATGACCTGTACCTCGTGCCCATAAAAGCGAGTGTTCGAAAAGCAGAAGGGCTTGCGGATGGTGACACGGTAACGGTGCGGCTCGAAGTTCAGATTTAAATCACAAAGGCGCAAAGAAAATTCAATGCGCCTTTGGATCAAGAAAGACTCAACATGGGGATGAACAGCACGACGAGATTGACCGTGATCTGACATAACCACGCGGCGGCGAGTCCGTTGCGCTGGCGCACATAGCTGTAAACGAGATTGATCATCAGTAGGGCGATGCCGATGATGACGGCGACTGCCGGAAAACGCCCTACATCGAGCGCCGGAAAAAAGAGCGCCATCGACCAGAGGGTTGATAATCCGCCGACGACCAAAAATGATCGGTTGACCTGCATTACGCCCCGAAAAAACAGCGTTTCACCGAGCGGCATCACAAAAACTAGCATCGCCAGCGTTACGCCGTGCGGCAGCGAAACAACCGCGCCTTCGATGCCGGTGCGGAAAATTAGGCGAACGGTTGTGGCTAAGGTGTCGCTGCCGATCAAGAACACGGGCGCGGCGACAATCAAGCCGAAGATGACTCCCCAGAGCAGATTTTCCGGTTGTTCCTCGCCGATGCGGGTTGTGCTTCCGAGCAGCCATGCTAAGACGCCGAAAAATGCCAGCGCCCCCCATGAAAGCACTAATCGCAGATCGGCACTGCCGGGGATCAGCGGAGTTAAGCCGATACAGAGCGCCATCGCAATCAGGTAGCCGAACAGGGTATCACTGCCAGCGGCGCGGTACTCGACGGCGTCGGGTGCGGAGTCGGGTTCGGCAGGCGGCGTAAAATCCGCCGCCTCCTCGAAGGTATTATCCAATTCGGGTGGGGGCTGTCCCTGCATATGCGCTACTTCACAATCGATTCGGTTAGTACGGCGCGCATGACCTCAAGGACAGCCGGAATATGTTCGCGCTTAAACCAGTAGTGCGTCACCATTCGCATCTGGCGATCAATGATGCTGGATGGATTCGCCAGCACACCGCGCGCTTTCATGCCCGCCGAGAGTGCTTCGATCGTGATAGGCGCATCGGGCTTGAGCGAGAGGAAAATCATGTTGGTGCAGACGCGGCTGAGGTCGATCTCAATGTGCGGGAGCGCGGCGATTCCTTCGGCAAGTAAACGCGCGTTGGTGTGATCTTCGCGCAGACGATCCCAACCGGACATTTCGCGGAGCGCGACAAGTCCCGCCGCCGCGATGATCCCCGCCTGACGCATGCCGCCGCCAAAACTCTTGCGGACTTTGTGAGCGCGGGCGATAAAATCCTTTGAACCCGCCAGCACAGAGCCAACCGGCGCGCATAAGCCTTTGGAGAGGCAGAATGTCACGCTGTCCGCCGCTTGCACGAGTTCGTTAACGGGTGTGCCAAGTGCTGCCGACGCATTAAACAAACGCGCGCCGTCGATATGCAGCTTGAGATGGTGTTCCTGCGCGATGGCGCTCACCTGCCGGATATAATCGGCGGAGAGAGGCGCGCCCCACGCGCCGCCCTGTGTGTTTTCGAGGGCGATCAACCGCGTGACGGGAAAATGCGCGTTATTGGGTCGAATGGCGCGGCGAATGTCATCCAGCGACATTGTGCCATCGGGGTGCATATCGAGTGTGTTGGGCTGCACGCCACCATAAGCGGCTGCGCTGGCAACTTCATACTGAAAGATGTGTGATTTTTTGGCGAGGATCATTTCTTCGCCGCGCGCGCAGTGGGATAGAACGGCGGTCAGGTTGCCCTGTGTGCCGCTGGTCACGAATAGGGCGGCTTCCTTGCCAAGCATCGCCGCCGCTTCTTCTTGAAGCGCGTTTACGGTTGGGTCTTCGCCATACACATCATCGCCCACCGGGGCATTTGCCATCGCTTCACGCATTGCCGGGGTTGGCTGCGTAACAGTATCGCTGCGGAGGTCAATCAAGGTCATGGGTAGCTTGTCCGGGATATAATCAAGATGCGCGCTAATCCTAGTCTTGGGGCGCAGGGTTCGCAAGAGGCGCTATGTCCACCATAACCGTTCATCGTTTAAACAAGAAGTTTGTTCATCATGCGGAAACAGGCGAACGGAATATCATCGCCGTGCATGATGTTTCGCTCAAGGTCACAGAGGGCGAGGTTCTCGCCGTTGTTGGTCCTTCAGGGTGCGGGAAAAGTACACTTTTGCGCTTGATCGGCGGGTTGATCATCCCTGATTCTGGCGAAGTGCTGTACGACAATGTGCTGCTGAATGAAATTCCGCTGATGGATCGCGGAATCGGGATGGTCTTTCAGGATGGCGCGCTGGTTCCGCATTGGGAAGCACGTCGATCGGTTGGATTTTTCTTATGGTTACGCAAGCGTGAGTATGAAGTTCCGGAGCGTGTGGCGCGCATCGGCAAGATTACGGGGATCGGGTTGAATGATCTGCTTGACCGGATGCCGCGTCAATTGAGCGGCGGAGAACGTCAACGGGTGGCGGTGGCGCGGGCGCTGGCGCGTGATCCGCGTGTGTTTTTGTTCGATGAGCCATTTTCAAACATTGACGCGAAACTGCGCGGATCGGCGCGGGTAGAACTGCGGCGATTGTTGAACGAGTTTCCGGTTACGTCGGTGTATGTGACGCATGATCAACATGAGGCGATCGCGCTGGCGAACCGGATCGCGGTGATGAACGAAGGACAGATCATCCAGATTGGGACGTTTGAGCAGTTGTATACGTCGCCGCGTTCGCAGTTCGTAGCGGAGTTCATCGGTACGCCGCCGATCAATATCCTTGAGGGGCGTGTGCAGGGTCATGCATGGTATGGGCGGACATTCGGCGGTTTTGAAGTGCGTCATGATCTGGAGGATGGCGCGGCGGTCAATCTGGGGGTGCGCGCGCAAGATGTGATCCTCGACCCGGAAGGGGAAAATGCGGTTGTGCGGACGATCACGCCGATGTATGCGGAACATCATCAGCTTTTGGAGTTGGAGGGCAGCCGGGAAAGCTGGCGAATGCACGTTCCGGAAGACCTTGAAGTGCGGCGAGGGGATATTCTCAAATGCGCGATCAAACCGGAAAACTTACTCTTTTTCGATGGGAAAACCGGGCAGCGGATCGGGTAATTTGATTACGGATCGACTCGTTCAAGGAATGATTTAGGGAAGTGTTTCCAACATATCCCAAACATATCCCAAATTGATCGATCGGATCATTGAGGGGATCGCTTGTGATCGCTGTTACGCGACAATGATCCGTTTTTTATGAACCGCAAAATATCCAACACCCTCTCGAAAGCGGCGCGGAGGGTGTTGGATATTGGGATAACTTGGGAAAAAAGAAAATCGTTCCGGTTTATGTTACGGTGCGAATCGTAAGCTCACGGCGCGCGCGGCGGCGGCGGTGGCTGATTAGGCTGGACGACTGCAACAATGATCGCCTCTTTGAACAGGTTTTGATTCGGGATGAGGATGAAGTGCGACTCGTTTCTGAGGGTGGTATAGCGCAGATCGATCCCGACGACATGCCCTTCTTTTTCACCGACGCGGATATAGTTTCCGAGCCGGAAAGGGCGGTAGATCAAAAGCAGCACGCCGGAAAGCACATTGCTGAGGATGTCTTGGAGCGCGAAACCGAGCGCAAAACTGGTCAACCCCAACCCGGCAACGAGCGCGGTCACATCAAGCCCGATCGTGCCGAGGGCGGTGATCGCGCCGATGATCAAGATGACGGCGTTGATGACCTGCATGAGTAAGCTCAAAACAGCAGGATCCAGCCGGGTCACGCGCCCATAGCGCTTGACGACGCGCCGGAACATGATGCTGAAAACCCAGAAGAAGATATAGATCACCAACCCGATGATCATTTGGGGAATGAATCTCAGGATTTGATCGGCTGCAAGCTGGATCGGCGTGATGTCAATCGGCATGAGTGTGAGCGCCCCTGCGTAGAGTGGAATTTATGAATGCTATTCTAGCATTGGCGCTGAAAGCACACAAAACGACAAGCAAAAGGATCAACGACGCAAAGGCGCAAAGCTATGGCTGAATTTCTTTGCGCCTCTACGTTACGGTTCGGGCGGCTAATCGTCGTCGTCTTCGTCGTCTTCGTGGTAGAGCATGCGCGATAGATCGGCTTCGCGCAATTTCTCGTCCAGTTCGACATGCTGTTTCCACAAACGGCGCGCGATGCCTTCCGGATCGCTGTTGACTCCCTGATCAGCGAAATACTCGCAGACGCGGGTCACATCGCGCTGAAGAATCATCTGCGCGTGCGAATTGCTGCGGCTGTTCGTCACCTGCGGGAAGTCGATCAAGGTGATTTCGCCTTCCCAGTAGAGGATGTTGTATGCCGACAAATCGCCGTGAATCATGGTGTGGCGCAGCATCAATTCGATGTTTCGCAGCACTTCCACAAACAGCCGCCGCGCTTCGCCGTGGTTCAATGAGACTTCGCTCAATGTTGGCGCGGCAAGGCGAGCATCGCCGCAGTACCCCATCAAGATGGCGTTTTCGGCGCTGGAGAGCGGTTTCGGTACTGCCGCGCCGATCTCGTATAGGCGCTCAAGGGTGGTGTATTCGTACATCAGCCACGAGGTATGCGCGACCTGTTCACCGAATGCGGTTTTCTTGCCGATTGCGCGCATAACGCGGTGATCATTCTTCTTGACCACTTTGCCATCGCCGGACAAAATTTCGCGCCCTTCGCGGTACATCTTGTCATTCCTCAGATTGCGGAACATGCGCGGGCGATAAACTTTGGCGGCGGCGAATTCTATCCCGGTGGCGGGATGCGCCACGCAGCGGTAAACATTCGCCTCTTTTCCGCCTTTGACACGCGCCAACACATCGGTGATCAAACCGCGATCATAGAATGGGCGCAGCGAATCCAGCAGCCAACCTTCTTCAAAACGTGCCGGTTGATAGGTCGTCTTGAACAGATTCGCATTTTCCGGTACTTCGGTGATTTCGGTCACCACCTGCTGCTGCTGTTTCTTGGGTTGATGATGCGCTTTCGGCTTGCGTTGGCGGCGCGCTTTGCGGTCGCTGTGCATCGGGTCGAACTGCGCTTCGAAGTCGTCGTATTCGTCGTATTGATCGATGTGATCAAAAGTATTCAAGGTCGTGATTTCCCATCCACGTCAAAACTCGTCATGAACGCTGGCAGAGTACGCCAGCCGCGAAACCAATTTCGGCTGAGGCTCATGATTGTCCGTTTGATGGCAGGAAATGCCGGAAAAGAATCAACAGACAACATCATCACCTCGATCAAGGGATGATGAGTAACGTCTGCTTTATAAACGCGGGGAGTGCTTAACGCGGGTTAAACAGCAGGCGTACTCACATTGACAAGCGCTGCAAGGGTCACAGATTGCATAATTTGTACGCCTCCTAAGTGAATCGAACGTTCAAAGCATAGCACAAGACTTGTGGGCTTGTAAAGAAGGTCATGAAGGGGTCAAGAGCGGGCGGTAAAGAAAAGGGAAGAAAGGGCGTTAACGCAAAGGCGCTAAGACGCTAGGACGCAAAGAAAGAAGAAAGGGAAAGGGATTGAACCGCAGAGGGCGCAGAGATCGCAGAGGAGGAGGGAAAGAAGAAAAGGGCGTTAACGCAAAGGCGCGAAGACGCACAGACGCAAAGAGGGACGGAAAGAAGAAAGGGATTGAACCGCAGAGGGCGCAGAGATCGCAGAGGAAGAGAGAGAAGAGAGAAGGGCGTTAACGCAAAGGCGCGAAGACGCAAGGACGGAAAGAAAGGGATTGAACCGCAGAGGGCGCAGAGATCGCAGAGAGAAGAGAAAAGGGCGTTAACGCAAATTTGATGTGATTATCGGGCGGTATTGGCAGGTTGGCGGCGAAACCAATCCCACCACCGCCGCCATTTTGAGCGTTTGGTGGGGATCGTGATGCGGCGCATATCCTGTGTCGTTTTGGAGGGGCGCGTGATGCTGATCGGCTGTGGCGCGAGTTTTTCGCGTGCGGGAGGTAAGGGCAGGGTGACACTGCCGGATGGGGGCATTCTCAGATTGAGCGGCTTATGCAGCGTCGGGGATTCATACCACTGCGTGATTCCATATGCCGCTTTGACAAGCTGTTGAAGTCCTGACGGGTAACGTTCCGGGGAGCGCAGATCGATAAACTGCGCGCCGATGAAGCCAAACGGGAGCGAGTCGCGTTCCGTTCCGGCGATCATCACCGGAATGATGCGCTTTTCGTGACCTTCGGCGTAATCGAGTTCTTTTTGAACCCATGCGGACATTAACGCATTGGGCGAAAATAATGCGACGACGCAATCTGATTCTCGAATGGCTGCCGCGATCGTGCGCCGCCAAGAATAATCCCCCGGCGATATATCGCTTTCGTCAAACCAAACGTGAAGCCCTTTTGCCCGCAAGTCTGCATAAACCCTGCGGACGATTTGCATATCTTTCTTGCTATGGGTCAAAAAGACCGTAACCATTCCATAAATCGCTATCAGAATACGCCGCACTTACTCCGATCATACTCGGCGCATGATCGCTGCGATCCTTGAGGCTTTCCAGATAACAAAACTGTACGACATTTGAATTTCGTATGTTTTCAACGGCGGCGGCGATTGCGATTGCGATCCTGCGGCGGTGGAAGCTGGGGATAACCGCCATTTCCGTTCAAACGCGGCATATCACTTTGATCCTCATCATCGTCGTTGTCGTCGTCGTTGAGTCCCTCAATCGTCCAGCGTCCGGCGGTCGAAATCTCGTCATCGACATCAAGGCGCGGCAGTTCGCGCGTCCATTCTTGATCGTCAAGAACTGATGAGACAGCCGGGGCTTCGTGCGTCTGCTGGAGGGCTTCGGGATCGGATAAGTTCAAGGCGGCGGTCAAGTTCAGCAAGTATTCTTTCGCATGCTGTTCCTGCCGACACACGAGTCGATAATCTTCTTGAAGTTTTCCGCGTTGGAGCGCCAGCCAATCCAACTGCGCCTTTAGCTGAGCTTCTTCTTGAAGGATTTGACTGATGCGTTCTTCGACCATGCGCGCCTGCACACCGAGCGCCTGCACCTGCTGGCGGACTTCTTGCATCTGGTGCATCTGGCGGTCGCGTTCCTTGCGCGATTCTTCTTCGCGCTGCAAACGCGCCTCGCGCGCGCTGCGGCTTTCGACACCGGACTGCTTGCAGATGATTTCGATGAGGCGGGGAACGGCTGCGTCGTATCGTTCGCCGCGCACGTCCATGTATTGAGCAGTCGAAAACCCGAAGGGGATGGCGTCGTGCGCTTCACCAGCGACAAGGAGGGGATAAATCCGCTTCCCCAGCGTTTTCGCGTAGTGGAGTTCTTCGCGCACCCATTCCGATTTGCGTGCCGCGGGAGATAAGAGAACGACCATGCAGTCTGCACTGACAATTGCTTCTTCAATTGCACGGTCCCAGGCGAGTGTTCCGGGATCAAGGTTGGTCTGGTCAATCCAAACAGTTAACCCTTCATGGCGCAGGTTCTGGTAGACCCGCCACATGATCTCGGCATCCTTGTTGATGTAGCTCAAAAAGATATGATAGTGGGGCATCGCTGCGAACCCCTCCAATTATTTCCAATGTCTCTTAAAGACTATAACAGAATGTGAACAAATTTCGCGCATTGCTTTGCGTGAAATTTGTGAAAAACGTATTAAGGAAAATTCGGAATAGGATTAAGGAGCAACCACGGGGATTGTTCTGCCTATTTTTCCCTGAATTTCATCTGTTATACTACCTCAGCCAGTTTGTGCGTGCAAACCTCTCACGGCGTTCTCATTAGGTAGTGATAAGCTGTCACCATCCAATTTTTGCTTTACCGAAATGACACGCCAACTCCTCAGGTTAAACCGCCGCACACCGGCGCTATGACACTTTCACTTTCTTGCTTGCAAGGAGCGCTCTAAATGACGGACGTCAAAATCTATAAAGGACTGGATGGAGTCGTTATCGACGAAACCCGTCTCAGCCTCGTTAACGGGACAGAGGGCAAGCTGGTTTACAGCGGGTACAAAATCGAAGACCTTGCGGAATATGCCCTGTATGAAGAAGTGGTTTATCTGCTGTGGGAAGGTCGGCTTCCTAACGGGGATGAACTCGAAGCACTGCGCTCTCAAATTGCGGCGGCGGCTGATGTGCCGAGTGAAATTCTCGCGGTGATGAAAACGCTGCCCCCGACATCCGATCCGATGGCAGTGCTGCGTACCACCGTCTCGATGCTGGCACACTATGACGCGGATAGTGAAAGCAATCAACCGGATGCGAACCGCCGCAAGGCAGTTCGGCTGAACGGGCAGGCTGTAACCCTGTGCGCGGCGTGGCCCCGCATTCGCAAGGGACTTGATCCGATCAGCCCGCGCCGTGACTATACGCTGGCGCAGAATTTTATGTATATGCTGACGGGCGCTGAACCGGAAGAAAGCGCGGTGAGCGCCGTAAACACTTATATGGTGCTGCTCACCGAACATGGCATGAATGCAAGTACATTCGTCGCACGCGCGACGTGTTCGTCCGGTTCGGATATGCACAGCGCGATCGTGAGCGCGATCGGGTCGCTGAAGGGCTTCCTGCACGGCGGCGCGAACACCGAAGCGATGCGGATGTTCATGGAAATTGGCGAACCTTCGAATGTTGAACCGTGGTTTAAGACGAACGTCAAAGAGGGCGGTCGTAAAATCATGGGGATCGGTCACCGCATTTACAAGGCGCTCGATCCGCGTGCTGCCGTACTGCGTGACCGTGCCGAAGCACTCGCCCACAACAGCGGCAACGGCAAATGGTTTGAGATTGCTGATCAGCTTGCGAAGCTGGCGCGCGCCGATGACTATTTTATCGAACGTAATTTATACCCGAACGTGGACTACTTCAGCGCGATTGTGTTGTACACGCTTAATCTCGATGTGGACATGTTCACGCCGCTGT
This sequence comes from uncultured Chloroflexota bacterium, assembly GCA_937927665.1. GTDB lineage: Bacteria > Chloroflexota > Anaerolineae > Aggregatilineales > Phototrophicaceae > Flexifilum. The sequence continues at coordinate 1,215 of CALBRY010000513.1, read as the reverse complement.
TTGCCATGAGCCGTATGGCAGGGTGGACAGCGCACATCATGGAGCAGATGGCGGCGAACCGCTTGATGCGCCCAGATGTGCTGTACAGCGGTCCTACGGATCTGCCGTGGGTTCCGTTGGAACAGCGCTAAACCTTGATTTACGAGGGACAGGAGAAAATACCCTGTCCCTTTTTTGTATACCCTCGCTAACTGGTTGGCTCGATTCCCCCCTCAATGGGCGATATTCGCGTTATGCTTTCGTGCTACACTGCCGATCATTAATTTGGCAGTCTCACGAAAGGATTTTGATCCATGCTCCCTGTTCGTGATATTAACCCGACACGACGGCTTCCGATCGCTACATGGGGATTGATCGGGATCAATGTGTTGGTCTTTCTCTGGGAACTGACATTTTCTGAGTCACAGCTCACCCAGATGTTTCAAGACCTCTCGGTTGTTCCACAACTTGCAAGCTCAAATCCGTTTTCGTTGGAAACTATTCTGGATGTGATCCGCAGCATGTTTTTTCATGGCGGGTGGGATCATATTCTGGGGAACATGCTGTATCTGTTCCTGTTTGGCGATAACATCGAAGATCGGTTCGGTATCCCGCTGTATCTGGTGATTTATTTCGTCAGCGGGTTTGTGGCGGCGTTCGCGCAGATCATCATCGATCCGAGTTCGTCTATTCCGCTGGTGGGCGCGTCAGGCGCGATTGCCGGGGTATTGGGGAGTTATTTGATCCTGTATCCACAGGCGCGGGTCATGGCGATCGTTCCGTTGGGGCGTGTATCGTCGCTCCAAGAAGTTCCGGCGGTGATCGTGTTGGGCTTGTGGTTCGTGCTTCAGTTGGTGAATGGGTTCGCGTCGTTGGGCGCGGCGGCATACGGAGGTGGCGTGGCGTTCTTCGCCCACATTGGCGGATTCATCGCGGGGGCGGTGCTGACGTTTGTCCTGAACGGGATAACACGTCAACCACCTGCGCCGGAACGCACACGCCAGATCACAGAGCGCGCGGGGCGGCTGACCGGGCGCGGCTGATCGGGCGCGGTTGATCGATTTCGACGGGCTAATCTTGAGATGAGATTAGCCCGCACTTTTTCAGTATACTTGCGATATGACTACAAAACGCACCCCGTCAAAATCACTGAACCGTTTGATACTTGCGGAAGAACCTATCGCCGCGCATGAGATCACCGCGCCGGATTCCAACGCGATGACTTCTAATGCGATG
>CALBRY010000512.1 GCA_937927665.1 uncultured Chloroflexota bacterium | reverse complement strand
CGTATTCAGCGGCGGAAACGCCACGCCCACCCCATCGGATCTCGCCGCCGCGATGAGTGGTACACCGCCCGAAGCCGCCGTGACCGATGAGCCATCCCCCGCTGCAACCCTCATCATCGACACCGCGACGCCAGAACCGCCGACTCCGCTGGCAATGGTCAACACGCTGGCGCTGCTGCCCACGCAAACCGCCAGCAGCACCGCTACACGGACTCCGCAGCCGACCGGAACACCAACGATGACGTATACGCCATCGAGTACCTTCACGCCCACCGTCACCTATACGCCGTCGATCACGCCATCACGCACATATACCGCCTCTCCCACACCGCCGCCGAACGGCGTACAGGGGCGCCAGAGCGTGCTGACTCTACTCGATTCGGTGCAGGCGTCTCCATTCTGGGATGTCGAAATGTTCTCGCGCGAAACCGAGGACGGCGAAACCTATTGGCGCTTCGGTTTAGGCGCATCGGCGGGTGATGGCATCCTGACGATCCTGCCGCCCGCTGATCTGCTTAATGCGCGTTACGGATCAGATGCACCAGCTCGCATTGTGCGCGCCGAGTTCACAATCCGCTTGGTGACCTATAACCCGCCGCTTCTGGTTGATGACGAAGTGTATTTTGGGGCACTCTTGCAGGGCGGCGATAATCCATCCAATGTCGCAGGAGTTGAGCTTCGCCTGAGTGGATCGGATGCACTCACGATTAGCCAGCGCGGTGGCACAATCACCGATCCGATGGCACAACGCGCTTACTCACTTGGCACACCGATTCGCATCCGGTTGGAACGCGATCTCGCTGATGAGACGCTCACAGTTTACGTGGAAAATACGCCTGTCGGTCAGCCGATCCCGTTCTCAGGCGCGGGTGAAGCTGTTTTTCCGCTGGTGTATGTCCACGCGGGCGGCGTAATTCTTCACATCACCGCATGGGAGATCACACTGTTGTAGCGGTGTATAATGGCATCTAGATGGGTAGAAAGCACACGATGATGACCGTTTATACAACACATCCGATTGATACGATTGTCTCCAGCCCGGAGGTACGTCGCGGGAGTCCGGTAATCGCAGGGACGGGCATTCGGGTAATGGATATCGTGGCATATCACCTGTTTGGCGATCAGCTTCCTCCACATGAGCTTGCCAATGTGTTCAAACTGAGTCTAGGTGAAGTCTACGCGGCGCTTGCCTATTATTATCTCCATCAATCCGAAATTGATGCGGCGATTGCACACGATGATGAACAGGGGAAACGGCTTGCTTCTGAGGTAAGCGCCTGATATTGTGACAAAACCCGGCTTCTACCTTGACGAAAACGTTCCGCTTGTGGTTGCCGATCAGCTCCGAAACGCTGATATTGTGGTCTACTCCGCGCACGAATTGGGGTTTTTAGGCGCACCAGATCACGATCATCTGAATCATGCGATTATTCGGCAGTGCGTGCTGTGTACGCACGACACCGACTTCCTGATTTTGGCGAAGACCGAACTCCAACATTATGGAATTTTGTGGTCGCCACATGCTCACGCGACCATCGGCGGCTGGGTGCGCGCACTGCGACAGATTCACGCGGACGAAACAACCGAAAGTCTGATGAATCAAGTACGCATTCTATCCACAAAATAGCCTCACCCCGCACCCCTCGTCTTTTTGAAGCAAGAGATTCGAGGGGTGCGGCGCAGTCGCTGCTACTTTTTTCCCGTGCCGTGCTGAAAATATGCCCGCAAGACCAGCCGCCCCAAACGCAGTTCATCACCATGACGAATCACGCGGACTTCACGCGGGTGCAGCCGCTGACCATTCAAAAATGTGCCGTTCGCACTGTTCATATCAACCACGCACACGGTTTTGTCTTTTTGCTCGTAGCGGATGCTCATATGCAGCCGCGAAACCCCTTGCGAATCGCCGCCGTGTTCAAGCAGATCAATATCCGGTTTCATCGATGCGCCGTTGCTCCGCCCTACCACCACATCATGACGATTATCCTGTGGACGCAGCTTAAAAGCATAGTTGGTATCGCGCAGCATCAGGATCAGCACAGCATCCTCGCCAAAATAACTGGCGTCCTGCTGACCTCCCTCCTCAAGGCGGGCGGTTTCAAATAAGCTCTTACCTGTCTGCAAGAAATTTCCACAATGAGCGCACAAAATTTCTTCCGCTGGATTGGGTTTGCCGCATCGAGGACAGTTCGCTGTTTTACCCGGCGCATAGCTCGCGCCAACCATCACCGGCGGAACAGGCGATTGAACGGTTTTCGCCTTGCTGCTGATCGGCTTGATCGGCGTCGGGCTTTCTGAACTAAGGGGTTCTTCGGTCTTAATGGGCGATTTCAGCATCGCCTCGATCATCCGTACTTGACGGACAACTTCCGCTTGATCTTTTTTGCTGAGTTTTTCGATATCTGCGCGAAGCTGTTCCAACGCCATGCTGGCGGCAGTGCCGCGACCGCGCAAACGGCTGTATACCTGAACAAGTTCTTGTACGCTGTTCATCCCGCCAAAATCCTCTGCCGCGCTTTTTGGATACTGTCATTATAGCGTTCCTGAACATCAATTCTAACGAAAATAACCCATCAGCGGGGTGGAATTCATCCTTTTTTTGACTTCATACCATATTCAAACAAATTATTGGCTTTTTTCGCTGCTCAACACCAGTCACTTTGACAGGCGTTTCGCTTCACGTTAATCTTTTGAGGATATTCTGTTCACCAAGTTGGGCATCGCCATCGAAGCAATCAAAGGTTAAGTGACTGATGACGCACAGTATAAATACTGCCGATGCGCCGATTATCATCTGCCGCGATGTCAATAAGTGGTACGGCGATTTTCATGTTCTGCGCGATATTAATGTCAGGGTCTACCCGCGTGAAGTCGTCGTCGTGATCGGTCCGTCAGGTTCAGGCAAATCGACATTCATTCGCTGCCTCAACCGTCTGGAAGAACACCAGAAGGGCACGATCATTGTGGACGATATCGAACTCACACAAGATGTCCACAACATCGCCGCGATTCGTACCGAAATCGGCATGGTGTTTCAACAGTTCAACCTGTTTCCTCATTTGACAGTGCTGCAAAACATTACGCTGGCGCCGATCAGTGTCCGCAAGTGGTCGCGCGAAAAAGCAGAAGCCAAAGCGCGTGAACTGCTCGAACGTGTGGGCATTCCCGAACAAGCGAATAAATTCCCCGGTCAGCTTTCGGGCGGTCAGCAGCAGCGTGTCGCCATCGCGCGCGCACTAGCGATGGAACCCAAAATCATGCTGTTTGATGAGCCAACGTCGGCACTTGATCCGGAAATGATCAAAGAAGTGCTGGACGTGATGAAAGGACTCGCCAGCAGCGGAATGACGATGCTGGTGGTCACGCACGAAATGGGATTCGCCCGCGAAGTCGCGGATCGGGTCTTATTTTTCGATCAAGGCTGCATTGTTGAGGAAGGGACGCCGGAACATTTCTTTGAAAGCCCGGATCACCCGCGCACGAAGCTGTTCCTATCGCAGATTCTCTAGTGATGAGTCAAACGGATACAAGGTTAAGTACACATCATTTCTCGACAAAAATACACTCGGTGATATTTGACCCGATCACGCGGCGTTCGCCATCTAATTCGACTGTGACGGGTCCATCAAACGGATCGCGGGCGATCACTTCGACTTCCGCGCCGAGTTTAAAACCACGCTCAATAATGAATGTCAGCATCGATTGACCAGAGGCTTTTAGCTGCGAAATCGCTGCGCGCACCCCTTCCGGCAGTTCACTGAGGGGGATTTGTTCGCGCACAATGACCGTCCCTTGAGCCGTCGGGATCGGATCGCCATGCGGATCGAATATGGGGTTGCCGAGCTTGAAAGCGATCGCCTCAATGAAGTGATCCGAGACGGCATGTTCAAGGCGTTCGGCTTCATCATGGACTTGAGCCAGCGCATAGCCCAGTTCCGTCACAAGATACGTTTCAAGCAAACGGTGGCGGCGCAGCACACGAAGCGCAATCGCTTCGCCATCGGCGGTGAGCAGGACACCGTGATATTTGCGGTAGTCGATCAATCCAGCGGTCACAAGGCGCTGCGCCATATCCGTTACGGAAGGCGCGGTGATGTTCAGCACCTCGCTAAGGGTATTGGTGGAAACACGCATACCCTCGCCTGCTTGCTGCTGCAATGCATACACCGCTTTGAGAAAGTTTTCGACTTTTTCCGAAGGCTGGTGATTAAATGTCATTCCACGCTCACGGTACGAAACTGTCATTTGGCATTATAGCATATGTTTCCCCTCATGCGGCATAATCAGGCAAGTGACCTAACTCATAAGAGGAACGGCTAATAAGCGATGAATCGTTTGCAGGAAGTCGATGCCAAGCACGCGCTCATCCGGGCGGTTTTGGATAAACGGAATGCTGATGGGTTATGGTTTCAGCGAACGCGCAATATCGCATGGATGACAGCGGGCGCGGATGCCAGTATCCCCATCGACAGCGAAACGGGGGTGTACTCCGTCCTCGTCACACGCGAACACCGCATGATATTCACCCCGAACAATGAACAACCTCGCCTTCGCCAAGAAGAGCTTCTTGAAGAACTCGGTTTTGAACTACAACCCTTTGATTGGTTCCGTCTTAATCACCCGCTGGAAAATCAATCTATGCGCCGCGCCCTCGTTCCGTCGGAGCGAATCATCACTGATACCGACGCCGAACCGGAATTATGGGAACTGCGAATTCAGTTGATGGAACCGGAACAAATTCGCTACCGCGCCCTCGGATTCGATGCGGCGGCGGCGCTTGAAGAAGCGATCAGCGCCACCCGGCGCGGTGACAGCGAATGGCAGATCGCGGCGCGCTTGGATGCGGCGGCGCGTCAGCGCGGCGGATTGGCGGTCGTCAACCTTGTGGCAGTCGATGACCGAATCAACCGCTTTCGTCACCCGTTGATCACCGATAAGCAGGTGACCGAGCGTGTCATGATGGTGTTGTGTATGCGGCGCGGCGGCTTGATCGCGGCGGCGACCCGTTTTGCTCAGTTCGGCAGTATTCCGGCGGCGTTGATGGACAAAGCGCGGCGGGTTGCGTTTATTGATGTCACCGCGATGAATGCCAGCACGCCGGGACGGACGCTCAACGATGTATTTACGGAGATTCAAGCGGCATATACGGCAGTCGGTGAGGATGGACAGTGGCGGCATCAGCATCAAGGCGGCTTGATCGGCTATGACACCCGTGAGCGACTCGCTAAACCGGGCGATGGATCGGTGATCCCGCTAGGCGGTGCGTGTGCGTGGAATCCGTCGATTGTGGGAATCAGCAGCGAAGATACGATCGTGATCGGCGAAAATGGTTTTGAAATCTTGACTGCCGCCTCAGAGAACTTTCCGGCGATCGCGGTCGAAATAGACGGCAAAACGATCCGCCGTCCCGGTATTTTGGAGCTATAACGGCTTGTCGATTTCATGCTGAAGCATAGCGAAGGCAATCCGGTGCGGCTCAGTGACGCGGCTCGTATTGACGAGAATGATCGCGGTGGTATCGGTTTGTGGATAATAGATATACGAGGAGGCAAATCCCTGAATTCCGCCGTTATGCCCATAAAACGTGCCAAACGGGGAATCGACCATAAACCAGCCCAAGCCGATCGAGAAGCTGTTTGCGCGTTCGTTAGCGGATTGTGACGGATACGGAGTCCACCACAAGCGGCGCAGATCGGCGTTCAGGATTGTGTCATCGAACAGAGAAGCACGCCACGCCAGCAGATCGCGCACGGTCGAAACGACATTTCCCGCGCTGAACGTATTCGTCACGCTGTAATACGGCTTGTTGACGATCACGCCTTCTTTGAGATCATACCCGTGTACACGATGCGGAATCACCGCTGTGTAATCATTGGTGCGGGTTTGTGTCATCCCCAACGGATCGAAAATCGTCTGCTTCAGGTAATCGGCGTAAGCGATTCCACTCACCCGCTCGATCACATAACCAAGCAGGTAAAAACCCGTGTTATCGTAGCTGTGGCGTTCCCCCGGCGCGTACCTGAGCGGTTGATCGCGCACCAGCGCCAGAATTTGATCGAGCGATTTTTCCTCGCGGGTGATCTCCCAGTAGCGCGGCGGATCGGTAAAGCTGGGGATACCGGATTGGTGTATCAAGATATGCCGGATCGTGACCCCGCGCCATGCGTCCGGCAGCCCCGGCACATAATCATGGATCGGATCATCCAGTGCGAGCCGTTTTTCCTGCGCCAGCCTCAAAATCGCCTGAGCGGTGAACAGCTTGGTCACCGATGCGATCTCGAACACCGACTCGGCGGTGACGGGGACATCATGCTCAAGGTTTGCCAACCCGTGATAACCCTCGTAGACGAGCGATCCGCCGCGATGAAGGGCGCACGCCAACCCCGGTATCTGTTGATCGTGCATCAGCGACGTTAGCAGTCTATCGAACATCCGCTATTCTCCCGCACCCTGCACATTGACGGTAAGGCTTGCGTTCGCCTGATTGCCCACTTGATCGTACACAATCGCGCTGAATGTCTCCTCGCCTGCCTGCTCGATGCGCCATTCCAACCCGAACGGATAAACCTCATCCGCGCCAAGTGGTGCGCCATCGCGGAAGAACTCAACACGGGCGACGGCGAGATTATCCGTCGCTTCGGCGATCAACACGATTTCACTGTCGCCGGGGAACTGATACACCCCGTTTGGTGCGCTCGTCGTCAGCGTGATCTGCGGCGGAGTGTTATCGACCGTCACCTGAATAGCTTCGCTTTCATAGCTGTTATCCGACGCGACCGCGACCAACAGAATCGTGTACAACCCGTCAAGCCCACTGGTATTCCATGTGCCGAGCGGCGCATTTTGTGAATACCCTGTCTCCTGTCCGGTGATATCGATCCACGAGGACGGATCAAGCCCCTGACCGTAGCTGAGTTGGTAGTACTGCAAATCGGGCAAGTCCAAAACGCCGCGAATTTCGACCTCACTACCGACATACGCAAACGCGCTCGGCGCGGTGAACTGGATTGTCTGTAACAGGTCGGGGCGCGAAACCGTATCATATTCTTCCGGCGGGAGCGGCTGATTATTCGCACGCCACCAATCGAGCGCATTACTTGGCGGCACGAAATAAACCGCATCGGCGCGCAGTTCGGCGCTGGTGTTCGCCGTTGCGCGCAGTCCATTCTGGCTGTTGATCTGGACAGTTTGCCAGTAGGTATCCTGTGCTTGCGGCTGAGTTCCGTCGAGAAAGATTTCGTTTTCCAGCGGGCAAATACCGTTCGGCAGCAAACCCGATTTTTCGCACACACGCATCTCGATCACGCCCGCCGGACGTTCCCACCCGGTTGACGGGAGCGCATCGCGGCTGTGAACGTAGTCCATCACCGCCCGCCATGCCGCCGCCGCACCGCGCAGTCCAAAATCATCCAACGTCAGCGCCGCGCCGTCAGTACGTCCATAATGCACGCCGATCACATAATTCGGCGTGTAGCCGATCGTCCAGTTATCGCGGCGGTCGCCCGTCACCCCGTTGATCACCGCCGTTGGGCGCGCAGTATCGAGCGGGCTTCCCTGCCCGATCACCGACCAGCGCGTTTCCTGATCCGCTAAAATGTCATTGATCAGATAAGCGAGTTCTTCTTGAAGAAGCGGCGTACACGTTGCAAACGTATCACAGCGCGCCGCGCCTTCGGCATCGTATTCCCATAAAATCTCGCCCTCCGCGCTTTCGATCCGCGCAATCAGGATCGGATCGCGCCCCCGGTAGCCGCGCGCGGCGGGTTCAACCTGTACCCCGCGCATATCGCCGCCTGTAGCGAACACCGAATAGGCATACGCCATATCCATTAAGCTGACCGATCCGCCGCGTTCAAGCAGCATCAGGTCATAACGTGCTTCGTCTAAACCATTGATCCCGATCTGGTGCGCGGTTTGCAGAATGTTGCCCATTCCTTGCTCATAGGCAACCGCCGCCGCTGGCGGAATCAAGCCCGCGCCCATCGCATCACGCAAGCTCAACACCCCGCGAAAACGTCCGTCCGGGTTAGCGACGGTGTAAATCAAACCATCTGATCCGCCGGGGAACTGTGTCGGAATGTCAAAGGCCATCGTCGCGGGTGTTTCTAGGCTGTTGCCGCCGTTGAACCCTTCCAGATACACGATCGGCGTGAGGGTGATCCCCGGTTGATACGCGGTTCGCTGCGCCGCCCCGACCATCGCCCGCACTTCTCCGGTGCGCGCATCGATCACGACGATCGAGCCGTCATCGGGCAAGCCTTCGCCATCCCCGCGCGGCGGATAGGCGCTCACATCGGGCAGATACGACGCGCTCAAACACGGTGCGCCGCTCCGCGTGGTGACGCCGCTTTCGCCCAAACTCGCCCGGATCGCGCATTCCGCCTGATCATACAGATCGGTGTCCAGCGTGGTGATCAAGCGCAAGCCGCCGCGTGCGACCATGCTTGCACCATCCATACCGAGATCGGTCAGGATGCGTTCCGCTTGACGGCGCGCCAGCGTCACAAATTCCGGCGCGAGCGGCGGCAGATAAGCGCTTGTCGGCTGAATGCGCGTGATCACCGCCGAGGCTTCTTCATAGCTCTGCGGACTGATCAAGCGCGTATTAAGCATAATTCGCAGCGTATCGGCTTGTCGCCCACGCGCCGCGACTTCGTTATCAAACGGGTTGTACTGCGGTGCGGTCGGGATCGATGCCAGCATCGCCGCTTCGTCGAGCGTGAGATCAACGGCGCGTTTATTCAAGTAAATCTGCGCCGCCGCTTCGATTCCGTATGCTTCGCTGCCGTAATAATTGGTGTTCAAATGCCATTCAAGAAGTTGTTCCGGCGTGTAGCGGCGCAAAAGCTCCGCCACGAGCGCGACTTCGCGCGCCTGCTGATCGGCGCTGGTGCCGCTTTCTTCCGCGATCACATTGCGCGCCAAGCGCCCCACCAGCGAGTTATCCGCCGGAGTCGCTCCGATAAAAATATTCTGCCACAGCCGCAGCAGAGTCGACACAAGATCAAACCGCGCGGTTTCCCAGTAATCCGGGTCTTCAACCGCAAGCATCGCATTGACGACATAATTCGGCAGTGTTTCCAATTCGATCCACGCATCACCGCCGCTCGGGTCTTGCAGACTGTGGATCAACGTCGCACCGCTGCGATCATACATGCGCGTGACGAGTTCGCCGCCTATGTAAGGATTTGTTGCAAATGGCGGCACATCAGCGGCAGCATCGGCATAAATTGTCACCGCGCCGCCGAATGCCAGCCCGCCGGGAATCCCGATCACGATCACAAACAGCGCGCCAAACACGATCATCCAGAACTGACTGCGCTGGCGTTCTGCGGCTTTGCGTTCCTCACGGCGTTTGCGGCGGCGGACGATCTGCGCGGCGGTCGACATCGGGTGAACCTCACAAAATACGATTCCATGCCCGACTGTAAAGCCTTTTGCCGCCGCTGTCAAAACCGGGG
>CALBRY010000511.1 GCA_937927665.1 uncultured Chloroflexota bacterium | reverse complement strand
GCGGCGGATCTTCACCAGCCACATGAATGTGATAGTTCACGTTCTGCGCGGCGCGTGGGTATTTTTTGTAGCGCATTGAGTATCGAACCGCGTGCAGTTCGGCGAATGCCTCGGCAATGCCAAAGCACACCACGGTCAGGACTAATCCGGCAAACGGGGTTAGCCATGTGCGAAGCAAGATAATCAACAGGTCACTGCCGGAAACTCCACTCAATCGAAGCAGGGCGACTACCTCAACGAGTGCAATGTATCCCCCGAACACGTCAAGGTAAAGAAAGGTTGCAGTACCCAATAACCGAAACAACAGAATCATCGAGGATTACCTAAGGATCAAAAATGCTTCAAACCAACATTCGCGTAATTATCCTAACTCGGTTCGTGTGCTGGAATCAAAAAGGGCATGGCGTGTGCCATGCCCCTAGATTTGCGTTGTTTAAGGTTACGGATAAATTCCGCGCGAGATCACCGCGTCAGAAACGCGCTTGATCGCGAGAATTTGCGCGGCAGTACGCATCGACACACCGAATTCCTCGGCGGCGTGTTCTGTCGCGTAGTAGCTGCGCGTCATGGCGCGGGTTAGCTGACGATAGACTTCTTCTTCGTCCCAGAAGAACGATTGTAAGTCTTGTACCCACTCAAAGTAGCTGACAATCACGCCGCCCGCATTCGCCAGAATGTCCGGGACGACAAAAATGCCGCGCTCGTTGAGAATGTCGTCCGCGTCGGGGGTTGTAGGACCGTTCGCGCCTTCGACGATCATCTTTGTCTGAATACGCGCCGCGTTATCGCGCGTGATCTGGCTCTCCATCGCCGCCGGGATGAGGACATCGCACGGCAGTTCAAGAAGTTCGCTGTTCGTCACATGATCGCCAATGCGGCAGTCATCCAAAACGCCATGCTCTGCGACATAAGCGCGTACTGCTGGAATATCCAGCCCATTCGGATCATAAATGCCGCCGTTGACATCACTGACGGCGATCACCTTGAAGCCGAGCGAGTGGGCATAATTCGCCGCGTGAGAGCCTACATTCCCGAAGCCCTGAATCACGAGGCGCACATCAGCGGGTTTGAAGTTTCCACGTTCCTTAAGCGCTTCCAGCATGCAGGTGATCACACCGCGTCCGGTCGCTTCGTTGCGTCCCTGACTGCCGCCCAGATGGATCGGCTTGCCGGTGACAACGGCTGGCACAGCATACCCCATCGTCATGCTATAAGTATCCATAATCCACGCCATGATCTGCGGGGTTGTCCCCATATCCGGCGCGGGAATGTCGCTGTGCGGGCTGATCAAGGGGATCAGTTCTGCCGCATAACGGCGGGTGAGCGATTCAAGCTCACGGAGAGAGAGGGTTTTCGGATCAACAACGACGCCGCCTTTCGCGCCGCCGTAAGGAATGTTGACGAGCGCGCACTTCCACGTCATCCACATCGCCAATGCGCGTACTTCATCAATATCGACCGCGAGGCTGTAACGGATGCCACCCTTTGAGGGTCCCAGTACCGTGCTGTGATGCACACGATAGCCGGTAAACATCTCGATCCGTCCATCATCACGCTTGACAGGGAAATTGACCGTCACTTCACGACGGGGATACTTCATAAATTCAGCAATCCCGTCCGGAAGTCTGAGGTAACGAACCGCCCGATCAAACTGCGCAAGCGCGTTCTCGTAAGGGTTCGATTTCTGCTCCTGATGGAGATTGGTGCGGGCAACAACCATGAGTATTGGGACTCCTTAGTCAAAGTCACTTTTTAGGTAGGATCATCCAAATGATGACCCGCGTTCTCTTCCTTATTATATGTGATTGATCACGATAGAAAAGTGAATAATCTCTAAAATTGTGCGGAGTCGCCAAAAATGAGCCGATAGTCATTGGATAACATGCACAATAGAAGAACCCCCGCTGACCTGTGTCTCAGTCAGCGGGAGTTGGTAGGGGTTCTAGTGGGTGCCGTTCACAGGCTGGAAGTAATGGCGAAGGAACTGCCCGGTGTACGAATGGGGAGCTTGTGCGATTTCTTCTGGCGTGCCGGATGCGATTACATAGCCGCCGCCGTCGCCGCCTTCCGGTCCCATGTCGATCACCCAATCGGCGGTTTTGATGATGTCCAAGTTGTGTTCGATGACAAGTACGGTGTTGCCTGCATCGACCAACTGCTGCAAAACTTCGATCAGCCGTTTCACATCCGCCGCGTGCAGCCCGGTTGAGGGTTCGTCCAAAATATACAACGTCTGCCCGGTGGCGCGGCGCGAGAGTTCGCGGCTCAACTTGATACGCTGTGCTTCGCCGCCGCTCAAGGTATTCGCGGGCTGTCCCACGCGGATATACCCCAACCCGACCTGCTCCAACGTGATCAACTTGCTATAGATCGATGGCACATTCTGGAAAAAGACATGGGCTTCGCTGACGGTCATGTTCAGGATGTCGGCGATGCTCTTGCCCTTGTAGCGCACCTGTAACGTCTCGCGGTTATAGCGCGCTCCGTGACAGACATCGCATGGAACATAGACATCGGGGAGGAACTGCATTTCGATTTGCAGCACGCCCTGCCCTTCGCACTTTTCGCAGCGTCCGCCCTTCACATTGAAGCTGTAGCGTCCGGCGGCATAACCACGCATCTTGCTTTCGGGGAGTTCCGCGAACAGTGTGCGAATTTGATCGAACATCTTGGTATAGGTGCCGGGGTTGCTGCGCGGCGTCCGCCCGATCGGGCTTTGATCGATGTTGATCACTTTATCGACATGTTCAATGCCTTCAATCGAGTCGTGCGCTCCGGCGCGTTCACGCGCACCGTTGACCAACTGAGCCAAGCGCGCATACAGCACATCGACCATCAGCGACGATTTGCCGCTGCCGCTCACGCCTGTGATCACGACAAACTTACCGAGCGGGAAATCGACATCAATATTGCGGAGGTTGTTTTCACGCGCACCGCGCACGGTGATCACCTTGCCGTTACCGGGTCGGCGCGTGGTCGGAATTTCGATTCGCAGACGACCGCTCAAATAAGCGCCCGTCAGGCTGTCCTCAACCCGCATGACTTCTTCCGGCGTGCCGCTGGCGATCACATACCCGCCGTGTTCGCCCGCCCCCGGTCCGAGATCGATCAGCCAATCGGCGGCGCGCATCGTTTCTTCGTCGTGTTCGACAACAAGCACGGTATTACCGAGATCGCGCAAATTCATAAGCGTGGCGATCAACTTGGCGTTATCGCGCTGATGCAGCCCGATCGAGGGTTCGTCCAGCACGTAGAGGACCCCCGTCAAGCGGCTGCCGATCTGGGTGGCGAGCCGGATACGCTGTGCTTCGCCGCCGCTCAAGCTCCCTGCCGCACGCGCTAACGTCAAATAGCCAAGCCCGACATTAAACAGGAAGGTGACACGCGATTCGATCTCGTTGAGTATCTGCAAGGCGATCTGCTGTTCGCGTTCGCTGAGGAGCGCTTCGGTTTCGCCGCGTCCGCGCAAATCGCGCACCCAGTTATCGAGCGATGAGATCGGAAGCTGTGTAACATCCCAGATCGAACGCGCGGATACGGTGACGGCGAGTGCTTCGGGGCGCAGACGTTTCCCGTTACACGTCGTACAGGGAATCTGCGACATCGACTGCTGAAGATATTCGCGCATCTCGTCGCTTTGAGTCTCGCGGTAGCGGCGCTGGAGATTGTTCAGCACGCCTTCAAACGTGGTCTGATACTCACGCGCCCATCCCTGCGAGTTGGTATAGCGGACTTTGATCTTCGTTTTGCCCGTGCCGTACAAGAACAGGTCTTGATGTGCTTTGGAAAGTTCTTTCCACGGCACATCGAGCGGAACGCCGTAGGCTTCCTGGAGCGCCCGTGACATGGTGCTGGCGATGCTGTCTTTGTCTTCAAAGTTCCAACCGCTTGCCTGAATCGCGCCGCCGAGAATCGAGAGATCACGGTTCGGGACGATCAGATCGCGGTCAAATTCGAGGCGGAAACCTAACCCCTGACAATCCGGGCACGCGCCCTTCGGCGTATTGAAGCTGAACGAACGCGGCTCGATCTCAGGAATGCTGCCGTGACCATTCACACAGGCGAGATGCTCACTAAACAGGGTATCGCTGCCGTCTGCCACATTGTTGATGATCACCAGCCCGTCGCCCATCTTGAGCGCTGTTTCGACAGCATCGGTTAAGCGCGTGATTGATCCGCGCGCGTCTTCGCTGTCCGGTTCGGCATAGGTGCGGATCACCAGACGATCGACCACGACTTCGACATTGTGGATTCCATAACGATCCATCGTGATGTCGTCATCGAGATCGCGCACTTCGCCATCAATACGCACGCGCTGAAACCCTTCGCGGCGAATCTCTTCGAGAACTTTTTCGTGCGTCCCCTTGCGACCGCGAATCACAGGCGCGAGGATTTGCACGCGCACGCCTTCGGATTCAGGCTGCCCGATTGAAAGTGCCTGTACTTCGTCCACAATTTGCTGCGCGCTCTGCGCGACGACTTCCGCACCGCATACCGGGCAGTGCGGAATCCCGACGCGTGCGAACAGCAGACGTAGATAATCGTAAATTTCGGTGACGGTGCCCACCGTCGAGCGCGGGTTGTGACTGACTCCCTTTTGATCGATGCTGACGGCAGGGCTTAAGCCTTCGATCTGATCGACATCGGGCTTTTCCATCAAGCCCAAGAACTGACGCGCATACGCGCTCAAGCTCTCGACATAACGCCGCTGACCTTCCGCGAAGATCGTATCAAATGCCAGCGAGGACTTGCCCGACCCAGACAATCCGGTAATCACAACCAGTCGATTACGCGGGATTTCGACATTGATGTTCTTAAGATTATGTTCGCGCGCGCCGCGCACGATGATCATGTCTGCGCTCATGCAAACGCTTTCGCGGGAGATAGTCGATCATGTACAAGTGTTCTGATTGTACCCGTTTTGAGGAGATGGGTACAGGGTGATCGTATCCCTGTATGATGTGGGGATGGTGAAGTGTGAATAGGAAAATTAGAGGAATATCAGCTGCGGTTGGTAAGCAGCGCTTGAAGGGCTGCCCAATCCTCACGATTGGCAATATATCTTGTTATCGGAATCGTCGTCCACTGTGAGCCGTCGCGATAGACTAATTTGTCGCGATCCAGCCGGAGATCATTTAGGCTTTTGTAGGAGTATTGTTTTTTCCAGAAGCCGCCAACGCCCGACAAGGTTAACGAATTTTCAGCAACTTCGAGATAAACACTCTTGCTGAAAGCCACGAAGAGAATCCCGCTTAACACTAGGGCGATAATCCCCAAGGTAAGCTGTGGGCTTGCATCTCGAACGTATGAGTTGCGCACGAATGCCAAAAAGAGCTGAGACGCCCCCATAATACCAATTATAATTGGAGTACTCATTGCATATCGTACTTTGAGTGGTAACGGCATGATGTAATCCTCTTTGAACACTCTACGAATTTCACCTGATGCTTTTCAGTATAACATCAGGTGAAATTGTGTTAGCGAACGCCGTAGTGACAGGAAGCCGAGATGCAGTTTACCCGCCGCTGGTTGGTGCGAGGGTAGGGGTCATGGTGCGTGTGGCGGTCGCGCTGCCCGCAAGCGCGGTCATCGTCCCCGGCATGTATGCCATTTCCGTCCCCAATTCGACCTGACCCATCCAGCGCACGACTTCAACATAGGTGCGACCGGGACGCATCATGATCGATTGGTTGTTGCCATAGAACAAGCGGAGCGCGTCACCGGGTTCACTGTAGCACGGCGCGGTCACACCAGCCGCCGGAGTCGGCGTCGGGATATCGATCGGGTAATCGCGGCAGCGGCGTTCCCAACTACCCGCGTAATACTGCCCGTCGCGCATCACGATCGCGCGTCCTGTTCCCCACAGATTGATCTGCTGGCTGGCGGATCGGCTTTCTTCTTCGAATAAGTCGGGGCGTTCTTCGTGCGGCACTTCGATGATCACGATGTTATCCGCCCAAAGCTGCTCACCGTCTGCTGCGTCAAAGTGTGCCACGCCGTCGGTGAAGCGGATAAAGCGCTGTGAGGCATCGTCCCACTGCCAGCGCGCATCAATTTGACCGTACCAATCAATGAACGCATCCGTGACGGGTTGACCACCTGCATCCGGCTCATCGGCGAAGGCGAACCCACGCGCGCGATAGCCTGTGTTCACGCCGCGACGGGTGGCGCGTTCCCAGATCAGGTTGGTATCGGCATAAAGGGTATGCTCAAACGGGAGTCCGTCCTGCGGGAAGCGGCAGAATCCTGCCTCTTCGCAGTTATCCCCCACCGAAGGCGAAACGATTTGCAGCGCCCACGGGGCATCGAGCAGGAGCGACTGCACCGGAGCGCTTGCGCCGCTGTAAGCGAACAAC
>CALBRY010000510.1 GCA_937927665.1 uncultured Chloroflexota bacterium | reverse complement strand
GGATCACGCACGATCTCGGTGTGGTTGCCGGACTTGCGGACACTTTGCAGGTTATGTACGGCGGTCGCATTGTCGAACGTGGTCCGGTGCGCGAAATCTTCAAAGATACGCGCCATCCGTATACGCTTGGACTGCTCAAATCGCTGCCGCGCCATGACCAGCGTCAGGCAGATCAAAAGCTGACGCAAATTGAAGGTCAGCCGCCGGATATGCGTAAACTGCCCGCGGGATGCCCGTTTGCGGCACGCTGCGATTTCAAAAAGAAGCTTAACTTGACGATCTGCGATGAGCAGATGCCGCCGCTCATTCCGGGACCACAGAGCGACCCGCAGCACCTCAAAGCGTGCTGGGTAGATGTGCGGACGAACGAACTCTTAGTCCAACAGGAGGCTACCCTTGTCTAGCATCGCTCCCGCCCCTCAGGCGACTAACCCAGGAACGACCGAAAATCGCGATGTGATGCTTCGGGTGACAGGACTGAAGAAATACTTCCCGATCAGCGCTGGAATTATCGTTCAGCGGCAGGTTGGCGCAGTAAAAGCAGTCGACGACATTTCTTTTAACGTGTATCGCGGCGAGACGCTGGGCTTGGTGGGCGAATCGGGCTGCGGTAAGAGCACAACCGGTCGCACGGTGCTTCAGCTTTACCGCCCAACCGATGGATCGGTGCAGTTCTTTGATGCAGAAACACAACAGCATCAAGAATTGACGACGCTCCCGGCTGACCAACTGCGTCGGATGCGTAAACAGATGCAGATGATCTTCCAAGACCCGTTTGCATCGCTCAACCCGCGTATGAGCGTCGGCAATATCATCAGCGAACCACTGCGGATTCACAATACGCCGGAAGCCGCCTCGAAAGCGACACTTTCGGAATATGTGGAAGCCTTGATGGAACGTGTGGGCTTGAACCCGTACTACGTCAACCGCTACCCGCACGAATTCAGCGGTGGTCAGCGTCAGCGTATTGGTATCGCGCGCGCGCTCGCCCTCAAGCCGAGCTTTATCGTCGCAGACGAGCCGATCTCGGCGCTCGACGTGTCGATTCAGGCGCAGGTTGTCAACCTTCTGGAAGAACTTCAGGACGAACTCAACCTGACGTATCTGTTCATCGCGCACGACTTGAGCATGGTTCGTCACATCTGCGACCGCGTGGCAGTGATGTATCTGGGTAAGATCGTGGAAGTGGGGCGCACGGATGAGGTGTACGACAATCCGCTGCACCCGTATACGCAAGCGCTCCTTTCGGCTGTTCCCGTCCCCGATCCGATGGTGGAAAAAGACCGCCAGCGCATTATCTTGACGGGCGATGTGCCTTCACCTGCGCGTCCGCCGGTTGGCTGCAACTTCAATACGCGCTGCCCGGTCGCAATTCCGGGTATCTGCTTCCAAGAACCCGATCCGCCGCTGGTGGAGATTACGCCCGGTCACTGGGCGGCATGCCACCGCGTCACGGGGTAAACAATTCAAGTGTGTTATAAAGGGCGATTGAAACGGATCGCCCTTTTTGTTTGCTGCCCCCGTTTGATTGCTCCCCTCTCCGCCGCATAAAAAACTGAATATTGGTATCACAAGTCTGCTGAAAGGATATCGTCAGATGAAGCCGAATGGTGAACCCTTTGGTAACGCCAAAGCTTATGAAGTGTATATGGGGCGCTGGAGCCGCCTGATCGGGCGTCAGTTCATCTCATGGCTGGCAATAACACCCGGTCAGGTGTGGCTGGATGTGGGCGCGGGGACAGGAATATTGACCGACTTGATTTTGCAGAATGCAGATCCTTCAAAGGTCGTCGGGATCGACACGTCCGCCGACTACATTGCCTTTGCACGTGAACGCTTACAGGATGCACGGGTTGAACTCGCCGTCGGTGATGCGGGCAGTCTCGCGTATGAGTCTCAGTTTGATGTTACGGTGGCGGGCTTGGTGCTGAACTTCGTCCCATCGGCGCAGCAGACGATCAACACGATGCGGCAGGCGGCGAGGAACGGTGGGATCGTCGGCGCGTATGTGTGGGATTACGGTGGTCAAATGGAAATGATGCGTCATTTCTGGGATGCGGCAGCCGCAGTCGATCCCGCCTCGCGCAAAATGGACGCGGGGCAGCGTTTCGTTATCGCGAAACCAGACGCGCTGCGTTCAGCGTTCGACTCAGCCGGACTGCACGCGGTGGACGTGACAGCACTGGATGCACAAACCCGTTTTGAGGATTTCGATGATTATTGGCTGCCGTTCTTAGGGGCACAGGGGTCAGTTTCGAACTATTTGCGCGGCATGAGCGACAGCACCCGCTCCGCGCTGCGCGATCAACTGGCGCGTCAGCTTCCGACTGCACCGGATGGGAGCATTACATTGATAGCCCGAGCATGGGCGGTCAAGGGAACGAAATAACCGCTTGCCTGACGATCCCCTGACCTGCCTATTGTATTCACGCCGCGCGCGTTAGAATTAACATCACGAAATATGGATGAGACAAGTCGTAAGGTGGACGGCTGATGGCTTACGGTCGCCTTGAGGTGTTCTATCCCGATGGCGCATTCAAGACATTCCTCCTGAGCGATCCGAATGTGTCAATCGGTCGATCGGCGGGCAATATGATCGCGCTGGATGTCGAAGGTATCTCGCGCTATCACGTCAGCCTGACGTATACCGAAGGCTTGACGAACATCACCGATCTCGACAGTGCGAATGGGACGTTCGTCGACGGCGAACGGTTGAAGGCAAACGAAGCCTCGCCCCTGATGGGCGGCGAGGAAATTCAGATCGGCGAAGTTCGCGTCATTTACCACAACTTTGACGATACCCCGACGCGTCCGATCGTTGTGCCAGAAGAAACGACGCGGCGTATTGAGATCGAAGCGGGAAAATTTACGGTCGATCTGTTTGAACCGGAGCAGCCTGTTAGCCCCGGCGCGCATATCTCCGCGCAGCTCACGATCACGAACACGGGCGAAACAAGCGAACGTTACACTGTCGAAGTGGGCGGGTTGCCCGCCGATTGGGTGCGAATCGACCGCCGTGAACTCGAAATTGCTCCCGGTAAGGCGGGCGATGTCGTGGTCAACTTCAAGCCGCGCCGCCGACCGGACAGCGCTCCCGGTGATTATGCCGTCACCACGATTGTGCGTCCGCGCAGTAATCCGCTTGCGGAACTGCGAACCCATTTCACGCTGCATGTACTGGCGTATGGCGGGTTCGGGATGGCACTTGAACAGCGCAATGTCCGCACAGGCGAACAATTCCGGCTGCATTTGCATAATCAGGGAAGCGCCGTACTGCCGATCACGATCACACCGCGCCCTTTGAGCGATGCGATCACTGCGAAGGTTAATCCGTCGCGGCTGACGCTTGCGCCGGGTCAGCGGTTGATGGTCGCAGGCGAAGCGCGGGCGAAATCGGCGCGCATATTTGGCGACCCGACGCAGTCCATGGTCGATCTGGTGGTGCGGAGCGGCGACGCGGCACGCTTTACGGCTGCGGCACGGGTACACGTCACCGAACGTCCGCCGCTGCCGGGATGGGCGCGGTTTGTCGGGCTTGGGGTGGTGCTGACGCTGATTCTGCTCACGGTTGTTGGCTTGTTCGTTTTGCTTTCGCCGCCAGCTCCGCCTGTGGTGGGATCGGAAACGCCGACAGCGGAGGTTACGGAAGAAATCGCCGGATTCATCGTGCAAGATTTCCGCGTCGATCCGCCGACCGTAGCGCGTTTTGTGCTGCAAGACCTGACGATCACATGGGATATTCCCGGCGCGATCACGGCGCGGATCAGCGGGTTGGAAGGCTTCACAACATCACCGCTGCAAGCGGATTATCCCGCCAGCGGAACGGTGACTGTGCCGGGTATCTGGCAGTCGCCGCTGCCGCTCACGATCAGCGTGACGGCGGAAAATGCCGCTTACGAGATCGTGACCAGCGCGATCAATGTTGAGGTTGTGCCGATTTTGTGTACGGCGGTGACGGGTGATGTCGCGCTGTATGCCGCTCCCGATGGGCGCGGTCAAATCGTGGCAACGGTGCAATCGAGCACACAGGCGGAAATCACCGGACGCGATTTGAACGGTGGATGGCTGCGGGTTGCGCTCACAGGCGGCGCGAGTGGGTGGGGACGGGTGAACTCGTTCTCGTGTCCCGATCCGAACCTGATCAGCGTATTGTTGATCGTCCCTGATGTCGCAACGGCAGTCCCCGAAACTCCCGGCACGCTCGCGCCAACCGCGACGGCAGGGGGATAACGCATTTCATCCCACCCCTTCAACCGAAGGTTAGAAAGGGGTGGGGGTGTCTCACGGCAGCAGCGAATCAGAGTCAATGGTGCGGCGGGAGACTTGGCACGAGAGCACCAACGATGTCCGCACCTCGCCATAATCTTTGAGCTTCCACAAAAGCGCCTCAAGATGCGGCACAGATGGCACAGCTACCTTTAGGATGTAGGATTCATCCCCTGTCACACAGTAGCTTTCGATGATTTCGACAATCTTACCGACGGCATCCCGAAAACGCTCCGATTGGCGGTTGGTCGATGTCATGTGAACGAATGCCAGAATCGGCAGCCCGACGCGCATCAAATCAACTTCCGCGTGATACCCGCTGATCACGCCTGATTCTTCAAGGCGGCGCACACGTTCCGCAACGGCGGGTGGCGTTAACCCGATCGCTTCGCCAAGCTGTTTGAACGACAGGCGCGCATTCTCTTGAAGGCGGCGCAGCAGACCCCATCCCACACCATCAATTTCGAAAGCCATAGCCGATTTATTCTTTCTCTTTGTGGACTGTCATCACGATAACAGTTCACATAATCACTGTCAATCGGCGTGAGAATGCCATAGAATCATGGAGTCATCCGGTGTTAACCACAAGAGAGAATGTTATGACGACGAGTGCTGTTCAGGTCAGCGCGCCTGCTGTAAGTGCTCCGCGCTCCCGGCTTGCCAACCGCCGCCTGCTCATCATCGTATCGCTGCTGATCGTGTATATCGTTTGGGGAACGACCTATCTGGTCATCCGCTTTGCGCTGGAGAGCTTTACCCCTTATTGGCTGATGGGGATTCGGTTCGTGATCGCCGGTGGGGTGCTGTTCGCGGTTTTGCGGCTTCAACCCGCCGCGAAACGTCCGCCGATGCCGACAGGTCGCCAATGGTTGAGCGCGTCGATTATCGGACTGCTGCTGCTCGGCTTCGGGATGGGCAGTGTGGCATGGGCAGAAGAATCTGTTTCTTCGGGATTAGCAGCCGCATTGGTGGCAACATCGCCGCTGTGGACGATGCTGTTCGGGATGATCTGGCGGCACATTCCGACGCGCTCGGAGTGGATCGGCGTGGGGTTGGGGCTGCTTGGCGCGGCGCTGCTGGCTATGGAAGGCAATTTACAGGCAAATCCCGGCGGGATTGTGTTGATCCTGTTCGCATCGGCGGCGTGGGCATTCGGATCACTGCTGATGAAGCGGCTCGACATGCCGCGCGGCGCGATGGGCAACGCGGCAGAAATGCTGATGGGCGGCTTGATTCTGTGCGGGATGGCGCTTTTGCGTGGTGAACCGTTCCCGGTCAGCGTGACCCCCGGCGCGGCGCTGGCGATCACATACTTGATCACGTTCGGATCATTAGGCACGATGTCGGCGTATTTTTACCTGCTCAACAATGTGTCCCCGGCGCTGGCAACGAGTTACTCGTTCGTCAATCCGGCGGTCGCGCTGTTGATCGGCGTGGTGATCGGCGGGGAGATTCTTACCGGAAGCGCGCTCATCG
>CALBRY010000509.1 GCA_937927665.1 uncultured Chloroflexota bacterium | reverse complement strand
TCCCTGCCTTGAAGCGAATGACGCAGAACTCCGTATCGTCGGTTTCCAGCTTGGCTTTGGCGCGTGTGAGCGGTCCCTCGAACAACACGGTGACCTTGCCGCGCTTCCGCTGAAGCAACAAGCTCCACTCAGCGGCAGCAGGGCAGATCGGCGTATAAACGCCTTGCGTGTGACCGTGCCATATACCGTGAATATAAGGCGAGTCGGAAGAGCGCCCTTCAAAAAAGCTGTTCATGCGCGATCTATTCGTCTTCCTCTGAGAAGTCGTCTTCATCCCCGTCAAGCACTGTCCACGGGCTTTCTTCACCGAGCAGCGCGTTTCCGCGCCCGCGCAGCAATCGCGCGTGCACCTGATCCGCCATGAACGGATTGACACCTATTTCTTCCGCAAACTCCTGTGCCATGTCCTTCTGATGCGGATGCCAGTGCTCACGGTCGCGCACGATCGGCACGCTGCCGCTCAGGAAGTCGCGCAGCGCTTCGCCTTTCAGAATCTGCCACTCCGGCGACTCGATGGCTTCTTCAGCGGTCTGCACCGACATCATCTCCAGAATGTCGCTGTCGTTGACATAGGCGTACTCCGGCTCGTCCTCGCGTTCGCTTTTCATAAACTGCGCAGTCACATCGGCGGAGATGATCGCGTCCCCCTGCTCAACCCGGTGATCCAGATCAAGGATGCGCGCCACCTGTGCCGATTCGATGTCCGCTTGAGGCGCGGCGGAGGTCAGTTCAGGATAGAGCGCCGCGAATACGCCCCACCCGAGCGGTGCGCCATCCGGGGCGGCAATGCGGGCGACGTGCACCCGCCAGCACTCATCGTCAGGACGCTCGACATGGTCATGCAGCCGACTCCCCGATGAGTCATCGCGGGCGGTGTAGGCATCTTCGATCCCCTCTTCAAACAAGCCTTCGGGGGGAAGGAGCACTTCCTCGTCGTCTTCGATCCCGTATGCCCGGTCTTTGACGATATCAATCAGCGCGAGGAACAAATCCAAGTTCTCGGCTTCAGCGTACTCGCGCGCTTCTTCCTTCATCTGCTCAAGATCGCGCTTGAATTCGGCGGCGTTTACGTACGCGCCATACTGGATACTTTCTTCCCCATCTTCCCAGCCGTCCTCCCGCCAGATTTTGGTCAGCAGCCCGATCGTGTGCCCATAAGCTTCCACCTTTTCACAGGTGAAACGGTACTCCAGCGCCGGTTCGCCGTTCACCTCGCCTGCATCCTGCACCACCCACGAGTCGCGCTTTGCGTTATGGGTGGCACGCCACAGCCGATTCTCTCGCATGATCCAGTCCTCACGCTTGCTATACCTTGTAGTGTATCAGAATATTTGTTCGTGTGTCGATGGGACTCATCGATCAGGTTTTTTGGCACGCCGAACAGCCGGTTGAGATTCTATGCACAGGCTGTCAATTTCAGTTCAAACACACCAACTAAAAGCTTTCTAAATCCTCAACAATTAACTATTCTGTAAAGAATGACGGATGCCGAGGAATTGTTACTTTGCTGAATGCAATAACTGTTATCGGGTAAACATTAAGATTTTCTCAATGCGTTTGAGCACGCTCCGTTCCCCATGCCCAACATAATTGCAGCAAGGTAAGAGGAGCAGCATATGGATATCGCAGACAGCTATCGTAGTTAGTTCATGAGCTTGCAAGTTCGTCTGAGGGATCAAGCACTGGAGAGATTGTTCGAGCTTATCGTATCAGTCGTCGTCTCGTTCCCCAATAGATCAGCATCTTAGAAGCTGCAGATCTACCCATCTACACAGATCGCAAGAGATATTACATAGACGAAAGCTACTTTAGTGCCTTTACGCTATTGGCGGATGAGAGTGAACTGCTGCCGCTGGCGCTGGAACGTTCGCTGGTTTTTCACTCCACCCATTCCTCAGCTTTAAGATCTTTGCTTCTCAAGCTCAGCAACAACATGTTGGCACCTCTTGCTGATTTCGTGAGCAGTATATTCCCCTAAGTCTTCGACGCTTGCATGGGGGTGGTCAGACGAGCCTTATGGGGCAGTTTGGGTATCGCTGAATATAGATACCTCCTGCAACTTTGCAGTTGAGTTCTACATCTGGAATTCTATCGAAGTTTTGTATGCCCTCACCCAATCAATTTCGGGCGTCGGAAACGCGCGAGTCCAACAGAAAGGATCACTGTATCAAGGATAACCAGCACGACAGTTAGGATGACAAGGATGTTCGCCAAGTTGTTTTGGGCAAATTCCGCACTGTAGAAACTGCTAAGGAGATCCTGCGGTAGAAGCGATAGTCCAAGGCTGGGAATAACCACCAAAGCCACCATCGGGATCGCTATTCGCTGGTAAGCTTGCCGGACGGTAGCAGCGCCCATGGAGGCAATTGCGCCCATACCGGCGACAAATACACCAATCAACACAGGCATTACGATGATGCCGAAGGCAACGGGTGCAGGGTATAGAATTAACATAGGGTCTTCTCTCTTAAAGAGATTCACCACTACCAGCGCCATGACTGCGCCCGCCAGCATCATCAGCCATGATTGAACGACAATTACCGCGATTTTTCCCAACATAATCGCTGAATCTGGCAACCGGCTGGCAAGAAGCGTTTCGAGCGTGTGTCGTTCGCGTTCGCCTGCAATGGAATCCGATATTAAGGCGACAACATTGAGCAGCGGCATCCAAATCCACATCAGGAAAAACACAGAATCAATCGTCATGCGTCCAAACTGAAGCGGCAGAAAAATACCAATGACAGCAACCAACAACAGCATATTGAGCGCCCAACGGCGGACGCTCCCGTGCTGCAAAATGATTTCTCGCCATTCCTTCCAAACGACGGCTTTGAAGTCGTTGATCATGATTCTTCCTCCACCAATGCAAGGAATGATTCTTCAAGACTGGATTGTCGCTTGCGAACTTCTTCCAGCCTAACCCCTTGCGCCACCAACAGACTAACCAATGGCGCAGTTTCCGCCTGTTCTTTAAGGGTGATTTCGAGGCGTATGCCCTCGAGAGTTGTCGAGATCACGTCAGGGCGCTGACGGAGAACTTCAAGAACCTCCTGATTGAACCCCTCACCTGTCACAACCAGCCTATTCTCACCCATGCGGAGTTCGTTAGGATGTCCAATCGTGAGGAGCTTTCCCGCGCGGATTACGGCGACACGACTGCACAGTTTTTCTGCCTCAGGGAGATTGTGGGTAGTCAAGAACACAGTCACGCCCTCATTGACAGCGAGCGTAGTAAGGTCATCGCGCAATGCGGTCGCCGCTACAGGATCGAGTCCAGCGGTGGGTTCATCCAGAAAAATTAGCGCGGGACGATGCAGCAAGGTTCGCGCAACAGCCAGCTTTTGTTTCATCCCCTTGCTTAAGTTTCCAGCAGTCTCGTGACGACGTTCCCACAACCCCATATGCATGAGCAGTGCTTGAATACGGGATGCACGTTCCGAAGCAGAAAGGCGTCCAATACGCCCATAAAATTCGAGATTGTCATAGGCTGTCAACCGTTCATACAACCCCGTATGCTCCAGCAGCGCCCCCGTCTTTTCGCGGATTTGACCCGCATGAGTACGCGTGTCGTACCCGAGAACCTGCGCGGTGCCTGAGGTCGGCTCCAGGAGTCCCAACAGCAGCCGAATCATGGTTGTTTTGCCGGTGCCGTTGGGACCCAGGAAGCCGAAAATTGTGCCTTGCTCAACTTCCATCGTTAGGCTGTCAACAGCCCGAA
>CALBRY010000508.1 GCA_937927665.1 uncultured Chloroflexota bacterium | reverse complement strand
AAAGCAGGACTGACGAAATATCACAAAATCGTCAACGTGTTCCGCCTGACTGACCTAACAGTGCTTAAATTCATGATGACGGCGCTTGTCGTCTCCATGAGCGGGCTGTATCTACTGCGCGGCTTGGGAGTGATCACTTTCCCGAACATCCCCGCGACTTACATTGTTGGTAACGTGGTCGGCGGGCTGATCTTTGGCGTTGGCATGTCCTTAAGCGGATTTTGCCCCGGCACATGTGCCGCCGGATCGGGGGAAGGCAAGCTCGATTATTTGATCCCCGGCTTGTTGGGGTTCTTGGTTGGCGCGGCGATCTACGGGTTGACTTATCAACAAGTTTTTCCGGCAATTTCCGCAATTGCGAATGTCGGTAATGTGGTGCTGCCGGACTTGTGGAATCTCAGCCCATTCCTCACGATCACCCTGTTCGCTCTGATGTCGCTTTTCCTGTTTTACCTGATCGACCGCGCGGGCTTGCACCGCAAAGATCGCGGCTAACGATCCGATTCGCTGCTGACACACTAGGGAAACAGGAGAAAAGGAATGTCCAACGATCTTTCAAGGCGCAGCTTTTTACAGCTTGGCGCTGTCGCAGCAGGCGCGCTGGCGGTCGGGCAAATGCTGCCGCCAGCGGTCGCTCAAGCCGCTCAAGATGCGGGTATGGTCAACACACGGGGCGACGGTTTTATCCCCAGCATGTGCGAAATGTGCGTCTGGCGCTGCGGCTTAATCGCCAAAGTGCGGAATGGGCGCGTTGTTAAGCTGGATGGCAACCCGGAACACCCGCATTCCAAAGGGCATCTGTGTGTGCGCGGTCAGTCCGGCTTGTATAACACATATGATCCGGATCGCGTGCTGTCGCCGCTCATCCGTGTGGGAAGACGTGGAGAAGGGCGCTTCCGCAAAGCAACATGGGAAGAAGCGCTCGATTTGACGGCTAGCAACATGCTTGCCATCAAACAGCAGTATGGACCGGAAGCGATGGTGTTTTCGTCCACGCACAATCTGAGTCAGGTGCAGTTCGAAAACTTGTTGTACGCCTATGGTTCTCCAAACTATGGAACACAGCGCAGTTTATGCTTCAATGCCATGATCGTCGCTAACTTGATGACCTACGGTATGGAAGAACCGGAACGCATCTACGACGAACAGCTTGAATATATCATTTTGACTGGGCGTAACCTGATGGAGGCTGTTTCAACCTCCGAAACAGGTGATCTAAGTGATGCAATCGCACGCGGCGCGCATGTCGTTTATCTCGATCCGCGCTTCACAAAAACGGCTGCGAAAGCATCGGAGTGGCTGCCGATCCGACCCGGTACAGATTTAGCATTCCATCTAGCGCTGCTCAACGTGATCATCAGCGAAAACCTGTACGATCGTGCGTTTGTTGAGCGTTACACCCTTGGTTTTGAGCAGCTCGCGGAGCAGGTGCAGTCCTACACGCCAGAATGGGCGGCGTCGATCACCGAGATTAGCGCCGACACTATCCGCCGCATTGCCCGCGATTTTGCGGCTGCCGCGCCGCACGCGCTGGCGCACAACGGCTGGCGCACCTCCAATTTTGTGAACTCCTTCCAAACACAGCGCGCGATCAGCGTTCTCAATGCGTTGGTTGGCAATTGGAATGTCACGATGCGCGCCTCTGCTGGTGAATCGAGCGGCGCACTGGGAACAATTCCCCAACCACCGTATCCACGCAGCTCGGCGCAGCGGTTGGATCGGGTTCCATCGCGTTTTCCGGTAGTCCCGCTAAAACTCGGTGTGTTTCAAGAACTGCGTGACAACATCATTACCGGGCAGCCATATCAAGCGCATGGATGGTTCATCTCCCGTCAAAATCCGGTCATGTCGCTGCCGGATCGCAGTAAAACACTGCAAGCCTTCGAAAAGATGGATTTCATCGCTACGGTGGACATCATTGTCAACGATACCGCGTGGTTCTCGGATGTGATTCTGCCGGAAGCATCGTACCTTGAGCGTTACGATCCGCTGCTGCCCGTCGGCGATCGGGTCTACATCCGCCAACCGGTGATCGAACCGCAGGGTGAGGCAAAATCCGCGTTATGGATTTATAAGCAGCTTGGCGAACGTCTCGGTTTAGGCGACTACTTCCAATATGAGGACGAAGAAGACTATATCCGTCAGCAGCTCGCACCACTCGGCGCGACTCTGGAAGAAATTCGTTCGCGTGGCTATGTTGATCTTCCCGTGCATGAAGAGTCCGAAGAAACCGAGCTCGCATGGAATACGCCAAGCGGCAAGATCGAGTTGTACTCGGATACGCTGGCACGCGTCGGCTTTTCCGGTCTGCCTGTTTGGGAAGAACCTCCTGCACCACCCGCTGGACAGTTCTATTTGCTCACGGGAAAGGTTGCACAAGCGAC
>CALBRY010000507.1 GCA_937927665.1 uncultured Chloroflexota bacterium | reverse complement strand
GGTCAGAAATGTGAGCCGCATCCCGCCCGCATAATTGCCGGGGAAATCGCCGCCGGAAATGCTGATCAACGTGCCGACTGCCCCGATAAAGATGATGGCAAAGTACACGAGCTTAAGCGGCGCATCGGTGACATAACGCCAGTATGCCGCGCTGAGGATAATTCCAGTGAGCGCAAGCAGCGCCGAAATGAACGTCCACGCCGCGCCAAAGCCACTGCTGTTAAACTCGGCACGCTGGTAAAGGCTTGTCCATTCCATGCCGGTGTAGACGTAGCCGAAAATCACGAGAATCATTAAACCGAGTGCAACCATATTTCCGGTTCTGCCGCTCGGCTCGTGATCGGCGGTCAGGAATGCCCATCCCAACACAATGAGGGTGATCATCTGGGCGGCGCGTTCGAGCGGCGGAAGGAGTGCATCCGCCGGTTCGCCCCCTAACAGGGCAAAAAGCGCGCCGATCATCAAAAGCGCCCACACAAAGACGGTTCCCAATGTGCCGATCAGATAGCGCCCCGGCGGGCGCTCACCACGCCGACGCAGCCGCTGACCGAGCGCCATAAAGAAGCTGGTTTGAGCAATAGCAATCACCGCCAGATAGTAAAGGAGATCACCGGGCGGGCGTACAAAGATGTTGATGAAATCGATCGGAGTACCGGTCACAGTTTTGTACCTCTCCACGCTTTGCATATTGTACTATTTCTTTAGAGTTTGCGCGGCTTTAGGGATTGCCTATGGATGGTTGTGCGGTTGAATTTCAGGCGGTCGTCGGCTACACTGGTTCCCGAAATGCAGGATTAACCGCCGATGACAACCAACAGTTCCACCCATTCTTTCCTCTTTCACCTACAACGATTTCCGCTCCTGCTCGATTTGATCCGCCGCGTCTGGAGATTTACCCGACCCAAATACACGGCGGGGACGGTGGCGGTGATCTTTAACGATGCGGGTGAAGTGCTGCTGGTGGAACACGTTTTTCATGCATTCACGCCGTGGGGGCTTCCGGGCGGCTATGTCGATCGCCGAGAAGATCCGGATCACGCCCTTGTGCGGGAATTAAAGGAAGAACTTGAACTGGAAGCAGAAGCCGTGCGGGTTATCGCGGTAGAACGTGTTTATGGAAATCACCTCGATTTCGCGTATCTTTGTGCTGCGCGAGGCACGGTTGGAAAACTCTCGTTTGAACTCAACTCGTACCGATGGACAAACCTTGCAGAACTGCCCAAACTGCCGAAATTTCAGCACCGCGCGATCCTCGATGCGGCAGCATGGATGCATGTCGTCAAATAGTGTAATGGGGGATCGATCGTACCCATGTCAAGTTTAAGTAGTGGAATAGGCAACCGGAGGCGTTCCCGGCGCTTTCCGATTATTGCGCTTCTCTCGTGGCTTTTGCTATCAGGCGCGCTCGGAATCTTCTTTTTCGAGTTGATCCGATTCAGCCAGCAGAATAGTCTGCTCACGGGTGATGTGACGATCGCGGGGGTCGATGTGGGCGGACTGTCATCGGCACAGGCGATCACGCGGGTTGAACAGGCATACGCCCAACCTGTAACGCTGTGGTATGCCGACAGCCCGATCCAGCTTGACCCGGCGGCGGTCAACTGGCGCACAAACCGCGAAACGATGCTCGCCGCCGCGCAAGCGACAGGTGAACAGGAAGCGGCATTTTGGACGCGATTCCTCGATTATCTGTTAGGGCGTCAGCGGTCGGATATCATCGATGTGCCGCTGGTGGCGGAATATCAAGAAGGGACACTGCGAACGTTCGTTAATGAAATCGCAGTGCGTTATGACCGCCCTGCCGGGGATGCCAGCTTTGATATCAGCACGCTCACCGTGCGTCCGGGCAATATCGGCTTTGTGATGGATATTGAACGCGCGCTCCCGCTGATTGATGCCGCGCTCCGCTCCCCTACTGATCGAAATGTCATCCTGCCTGTTAGTGAAACCGACTCGACGCGGGCGGGACTCGAAACCCTGCACGAGATGGTTACCGCGTATCTTGACTCCGAAGGCTTCATCTACGATGGACAGTCAACGATCGCGTCGGTGTTCGTGATGGATTTGCAGACGGGTCAAGAAATGCACATTTTGAGTGATGTCGCGGTCAGCGCGGCAAGCACTGTCAAGATCGGTATCTTGATCGATTACTTCCGTTCGCTCACATTCGCGCCCAGTCAGGATGAAGCCTTTCTGATGGTGCAATCGCTTTTGTGCAGTAACAATTCATCGTCTAACTTGATCATGCAGATCATCGGCGGCGATGATTTGTTCGGCGGAATTGCCGATGTGACGAACACCGTGCAGTATCTCGGCGCACGCAATTCGTATATCTCCGCGCCGCTGTATCTGGGCGGGGATCAGGTATTGGGATCAATTCCCGCGCCGACAGTTAACCCGAATCCTGATTACAGCACCGCCCCCGATCCGTTTAATCAAACGACGACGGAAGATTTAGGAACTCTGCTCGGCATGATCTACGACTGCGCGTATTTCGGGTCGGGATTGATGGCGGCGTATCCGAATGGCGAATTCACACAAGATGAATGCCGCCAGATGATCAACATCATGAGTTCGAATGATCTGGAACGTCTGCTACAGGCGGGTATCCCATCGGATATTCAGATCGCACACAAAAACGGGTGGCTCGATAACATTCACGGCGATGCGGGAATCGTGTTTAGCCCGAATGGTCGTCATTATGTGATCGCGGTGTTCGTCTGGGAAAACGTGGAGTTCTTTACGTATACGCGGGCATGGCCGCTTGTTGAAGGTATTTCGCGGGCGGCGTGGAATTACTTTAACCCGGAAATGCCATTGATCGCCCCACGCACGGATATTCCCGAATATGCCGATGATTGCGCGAATTTTTCGCCGCCGTATGGTGAAGTCAATCTGGATGATCTGAACGCATGGCGGGGCAATTGAGGGGCATCAACGCCTAGTTTTGAAATGGTCAAGGGCGGCTTCGGGCGTGGGCAGAATCGTAAGCACGAGATCAAGCCCGACGATATTCAGTAACTCAGACACGCGCGGCGTGAGAGATACCAGTACGAGGTCGCCTTTACTATCGCGTGCGCGCTGCCACACGGTGACAATTGCTTTGATCCCGGCGCTGGATAGGTAATTCACCCGATCCAGATTGAGAATGATCTGGCGATGACCGCCGCTCAATGCCTGTAAGAGCGCGTGTTCGAGGCTGCGCGCATTCGAGATGTCAATCTGTCCATCCGGCGCGATCATCACCAGTTGGGCAGAGATGGCGTGCATATTGATAGCCAGCGGCGCGGGAGCGTGAACAGTCGGACGGGGCGCTTGTTTTCGCAAGGTTAGTACGTTGTGATCATCGACCCGCCGATATGTAACGTGATCCATCATCTTTTTGATGAAGAAAACACCCCACCCACCGGGTTTTAGCTCATCGATCGCCGGGTTGGGCTTGGGATCGGGTTGGGTGGTCGGATCGAATTCTGCACCGGTATCTTCGATGGTGATGACAAGCTGATCATCATCCTGACAGCAGGTGACATCGAACGTATTGTTCGCGCCATCATAACCATAGGCATGTTCAACGATGTTGGTGCAAGCCTCATCGACTGCCAAACGGCAGTAATGAATCCCGCGTTCATCCAGCCCAACATCACGCGCGGCTTCGACTACAAACTCGCACACGACCGGCACGTTTTCGACCACTGCCGCTACCCGAATGCGTCGTTCCGTCAACATATTCGCCCTGTCGGAAGCTATGGTCTAGAAACTGCCGATCGCGTCCATCTGGGTTGGGAAAATCTGAAAGACCGTATCTAAACCCGCGATCTCCAGAATTTCCTGCACACGTTCGGAAGGCTGCACCAAACGCAGATCGCCCGCGTTCTTGTTGGCACGTTTATAGACGTTGACCAATTCACGCAGCCCCGCGCTGCTCATGTAATCGACCTGTTGAAGATCAAGGACGAGATGCCGAAAACCGCCGCTCATTGGCGTGGAAAGCGCTTCACCAAACTGTGGTGCAGTGGCACTATCCACCCGTCCCTTGACTTCGATCACGGCGACGCTGCCATGTTCGGAAGTCGAAATTTCCATCATACCCACTTATCCCCCGCATGCCTTCATGCGATGTATTGTTTGATTATAGCGAAAGTTGCCCGCAGCGGATACGCTCAGCTTATTTTATCCTGAACTCATGTGCGCGCAGTAAAATCATGGGCAATTCGTCGAATAAGCGGGGGATTTCCCCGCAGAAGGTCGTTCACTATGGATTTTGCGACTTTTTTGTTTCT
Source organism: uncultured Chloroflexota bacterium (assembly GCA_937927665.1). Taxonomy (GTDB): domain Bacteria; phylum Chloroflexota; class Anaerolineae; order Aggregatilineales; family Phototrophicaceae; genus Flexifilum. The sequence goes on along the minus strand of CALBRY010000507.1, from coordinate 2,293 downwards.
GCTGCTGCTGGTCAGCGCCCCGCTGATGTTCATTCAGCGGAGTGAACCCAAGCGGCGGCTGGTGGTGTTTTTGCTTGCGCTCATTCCGCTTGAACTTATCCGCCGCTATGTGTGGTATCGGGATGTGCATACGGAAGCGGCAATCGCGGTGACGATTGCGCTGTTGATCAATTTCTTCTATTGGGCGTTGATCGGGCGTTATAACCCGGTGGGAAGCAGCGATCGCATCAAGGTTTACGGGCTGGACGATTAGACAACCGGGCAGGGACGCGCCCTGCCCCGATTTGCGTATCAGCCGATGATGGTGAGCGGAATCACGTCCGAGTTTGCGAGCATGACGACGCTGACGCGGGCGGCGACTGCTTGAGCCATCGCGATGAGTGCTTTCCCGGATTCGGAGTCTGGCGCGGTCACGGCGACAGGACGCCCAAAATCGCCGCCTTTGCGGATTTCGGCATCAAGCGGGATGCGCCCCAAGAACGGTACTTTCTTCAACTCTGCGAGTCTTTCGCCGCCGCCCGACCCGAAGAAATCGCCTGCCATGTTTTCGACAATGCCGAGCGTCGGCACGTTGAGGGTTTCGAACATTGCTACACTGCGGAGCGCATCGGATACGGCGACTTCTTGCGGCTGCGTAACGATGATCACGCCGGTGAGCGGGAACGACTGCGCCAACGAGAGCGGCGCGTCCCCTGTGCCGGGCGGAAGATCGACGATCATGTAATCAATATCGCCCCACTCCACATCGGTGAAAAATTGGCGGATCGCGCTGTGCAGCATGGGACCGCGCATGATCATGGGCTTATTGGGATCAATCAAGAAGCCGGTGCTGATCACCTTGACGCCGTACGCCTCCATTGGAAGCATTTTGTTGTTCTCGACACGCGGGCGACCGTTCCCCAGCCCGGTCATCATGGGCAGGTTGGGATTCGTGATGTCGGCGTCGATCAAGCCGACGCGCGCGCCCATTTCCGCAAGTGCGACGGCGAGATTGGTTGAGACGGTGCTTTTTCCAACGCCACCCTTGCCGCTGTGGACAGCGATAATGCTGCGCATGCCGACATCAAGGCGACCGTGCATCTTCTTATCGGTTGGAACTTGAGAATCCCACTTGATTTCAAGATGGGCGATCCCCGGTACTTTGCCGACGACGGCGGCGTTACACGACTTCACAAACACGTCTTTGAGGGGACATGCGGGGGTTGTCAAGACGATTGTGAATTTTGCGGTGTCCCCTGCGACGGTGAGATCGCGCACCATATTCAATGTGACAATATCGCGGTGGAGTTCTGGCTCGATCACCGTCGAGAGCGCTTTCATTACCTGCTGGTCTATGTCAGCCATGTTTACCTCAGTTCCTCTTTGCTTGTTTCGGGATTGCTGCAATTATTATAACGCGCATCAGCGTAATTGATGAGGGATGCCTGCAAACAAAAGGGTGTTCACCCATACAGCGAACACCCTCAACAGACGTTGAATAGAGCCGTTGAACGCGGTTTTACTGAATGCCGAGCCGTGCATCGCGGGCGCGTTTGCGCGCCAAGGCTTCGAGACGGCGTTCGAGGCGTGCCGCTTTTTCGCTTTCATCTTCAACGGGCGCGACGACTGCGACGGCTTCGGCGGCGGGTGCGCCGCTTGCGGCTGCCGATGCCCATTCAGCGCGGACTTCGGGATATGGGACGCTAACCGGAGTCGCGGGCTGTCCCTTTTTCTTCATATCCTTGATCACATCGCTGTGTTCCCAACCGCCGCGATCCGCTGCTTCTTCGGTCGCGGTTGTGGGGGCGATTCCGTACCAATAGCTGTACGGTTTGCTCAACTTCTGCTTGTCATAAATGTGATTGCCGGTGCGGTCGTAGCTTGCCAGTTCGTAATCGTGATCCATCTTGATGGCATCGAACGGGCAGAATTCCGCACAGAAACCACAGTTCATACAAATGTCGATATCGATGAAGAAGGCTTCCGGCTGCGGAATCGGACGCTTGGTGACAGGGTCTTCGCCGCGCACGATCCAGATACACTGGGGCGGGCAAACCTTCGAGCAAATACCGCACGAGGTACACCAGTCGTCGCCGGGGCGCTCCGGGTGATCAGGATCTTCTACCACGAGAAACGGCACGAAGCGGAAGCGCTCAGGAACAGCGATCTTCTCTTCGGGGTACTGCACGGTATAAAGCCCGCGCGAGCTGACACCCTGCCGGTCTTGGAATGATTCGCCGGTCTTGAGAACGCGGCGACCGAAATACTTAATGTCTTCGACATACGTGTCGATGAAGTGCTTTATGGTAACACT
>CALBRY010000506.1 GCA_937927665.1 uncultured Chloroflexota bacterium | reverse complement strand
AAGCGCTGGCACGGTTGATCACCGAGTTTCCGGACGTGTTCATGTGGATTAGTTTCAGCGCGAAAGACGGCGAACATCTCAGCAGTGGAGAGCGTTTCGCGGAGTGTGCCGCTGTTTTAAGCGATCATCCACAAATCGCGGCAGTTGGGATCAACTGTACATCGCCGGAATATATCACGGCGTTGGTCACAACTGCGGCGCGCGAAACCTGTAAACCGATCCTCGCCTACCCGAATTCCGGCGAAAGTTACGACGCCGTGACAAAAACATGGCATGGTCAATCGTGCGCGGATTTTAGCCATCTCGCGCGTGAGTGGTTTGCCGCTGGCGCGAAGGTGATCGGCGGGTGCTGCCGCACCACACCAGCACATGTCCGCGAATTGGGGGCTAGTCTGCGGGTAGGGTGATCAACGAGGGCGCGCTTCTGCCTCCATAGGTTAAAGAAACAGGTTTTTCCATCCGCGATCACGGCTTACAATGCGGTGCACAGAATCCCCCGTTATCCGAAAGGGTGTTACCCGGTGAAAAGTCCAATAGGAAATTATGGTGCCGATTTGCTGGAAGCCGTGGCTCTTCGGATACGTACTTCCGAAAATGCGGTACTTCTGGCGTTATCAGCCGCGCTTGGACTTCTGACAGGACTCGCAGTTTGGGTTTTTCAGCAGGCAATCGCAGTGTTTGCGGAAGTCACACATCAAACGCAGGCGGCATTATCCCCGGCTGTTGGCGCGCTGTCGATTGTGATCACATTGGCGCTCGCCGGAGCACTCGTCGGATGGATCATGGAGCGATTCATTGGGCATGAACGACATCACGGCGTCGCGGGCATTATGGAAGCGGTTGCCTTGGCAGGCGGACGACTGCGATACAGGCGAATGCCATTCAAAGCGGCGGCTTCAGCGCTTTCGCTTGGCGCGGGAGCATCCGTTGGACCGGAAGATCCTAGCGTACAGATTGGCGCTAATCTCGGCTCTTGGTTTGCGCGTATGTTCCGCGTCCATGAAGATCAAGCGCGTCTTTTGGTTGCGGCAGGTGCGGCGGGTGCAATCGCTGCGGCGTTTCGCGCTCCGATCGCGGGGGTGTTTTTCGCGCTAGAAGTTATCCTTAACGGCACATTTGAAACACGATCATTTGGTGTGATCGTGCTGGCATCGGTCGTCTCATCAGCGGTCACACAGGCGATTCAACCGCACGCGGAACTCGGTCCGTTCAATTATGCACTTGGCGGTGTTCTGGAGATTGCGCTGTTCATCCCGCTCGGTTTGATCCTCGCAGTAGTTTCGGTGATCTTCGTGCGAACCGTCTTTTGGCAGCATGATCTTTGGCATAAACATGTTCACCTGCCGCGCCCGGCACGTACTGCACTCGCAGGGGCAATGGTTGGTGTGGTGGGTATTTTCTTGCCGCAGATTATGGGAATCGGACACGAAACCATGAGCGGCGTTCTGAGCGGCGAACTCCAGCTTTCGGTTCTGATGTTGATGGCGCTTGCCGCATTCAAAATCCTGATGACCGCCGTGAGTATGGCAGGGGGATTTGTTGGCGGCATTTTCGCGCCATCGCTGTTCGTCGGTACGCTGATTGGCAGCCTTTACGCACAAGTGATGTCGATATTTATCAACCGAACGGATTTAGGAGATCCTCAGGCATATGCGATTGTTGGGATGGCGGCAACAATGGCGGGTGTCGTCCGCTCTCCGATCACGGCGATCATAATGGTCTTTGAACTGACCAACGATTACCGTCTGATCCTTCCGATTATGCTAGCGGCGGTGATCTGTGTTTATCTCGCGGAACGGCTTGAACCACACGGTCTTTACACGAAAAGCCTGATTCGGCAGGGTGTCCACCTTCCTCAGGGACGAGAAACTGATCTCATGCAGGGAGTCTTGGTCGGAGAAGTGATGCTCAAACCTGCGCCGACCATCAAAGACACGGCGAGTCTCAGCGAACTTCGAGATGAGTTTAGAAAAAATCATCTCCATGCCTTGTGCGTTGTCAACGAAGCGGGAATGCTTTCGGGGATTGTGACGCTCAGTGATTTACAGCGTGCTTACATCCCCGCTCAAGAACAAGTGTTAACCGTGGGTGAAATCTGTACACCACAGGTGATCACCGTCGCGCATGATCAATGGGTATGGGATGCAATTCGCGTGATGAGTGAGCATGATGTCGGGCGTGTTCCGGTGGTGAAGCGCGGTACACAAGAAGTCGTCGGGTTACTTGGGCGGCATGGTATCGTGCTGGCATATAACCTTGCGATCACACGCAAACTGGAAGATCAGCAATTCGCGCAGCAGGTGAGGTTGAACACACTGACAGGCGGCAGCATCCTTGAGTATATCGTCACCGATGAATCGCCATCTGCTGACAAGAAAATTCGGGATATCCGCTTTCCTTCCGACAGCGCGGTAGCTGCCGTTAGACGACGCGGTCGGCTGATTGTGCCTCGCGGCGATACAACCCTGCGGTCAGGGGATGCCGTTACCATCCTGACAGACAGTGCATCGGCTTCAGAAGTGGCTCTGCTGTTTTTGCCGGAGGACAAATTTCCGTGAGCTATCGACACGTACGATATGAACACAAGTATCACAGTTCCTCAACAATTGTATTTCATTGAACGTCTATGGTTGGATAGTGAAGACTGATCTACGATAGTGTTAAGTACAACCTCTGATCTTCAACGGTTGACCTTGAATGGCTAGTTTTCGTGGATGCCATAATCCGGGAAATCTCCCGGGGCAAAATGGATGAGAAACGCCCGCGTAGAGGAATATTTTGAAACAGTCTCGATTCCCCCTCAATCTACTGCGTGCGCCGACTTTCCCGGTTGCTGAAAAGACTCACAGAGCGCAGCTTCTCCATTTGTTTCTGATGGCGGCGCTGCTGGCAACGCCGTTCACCCTGTTGATGATGTTTCTTTTTGACCCTGACGAATACATTAACCAGCTCATCAACGCGACCTA
>CALBRY010000505.1 GCA_937927665.1 uncultured Chloroflexota bacterium | reverse complement strand
TGGGTGAGGGGAAGCTGGGAACTGACGTGCCAGTCACCGTTGAGCCATGTGCCGAAGTGAGCGATGAGCACGGCATGATACTGACGCAATCCGTCGGACAAGAACAGCGGAATGTGCCCTGAAGCGAGGCGGTCGCAGAAATGGTGAAGAAACGCCATGGCATCAGGGGTCTTGCGCGGCGCAACCGCGTAGGCAGGGACGAGTTTGGTCAGCGGGTCGATGGCAAGCCAAAGCCACGGGACGAACTCGGCACTACGGATCTGGGCACGGAGTTCATCAAGTTGGAGGATCTCCGGCGTGAGGTCGTGCAAGAGGGTGTCATGGAGATGGTCGGCATGGGCGCCGAAACGGTCGAGCCAGCGGGCAATGTCGGCGCGCGACATCCCGAAGGCAAGCAGCACAAAGGCGGATTGTGCAGGCGGAAGCAGGGCGTATTGCGCCGAATCGAGAACACGTGCTGGCATGCCTGACAGCGTAGACGCCGGATGCCCCGCTGCTTCCCGTCCTGTGTGTGCTATCTCCAAGGATTATCCACAGATTCGTCTACGATGATCATCCACACTTCATCCGAATAAATGGATTTCAATAATGTGGAAGATGCTCGTGCTTACCCTTCAATGGGGGCTACGTCCTGCATCCAGCTCACAAAACCTCCGGTCAAAAACGATAAATATGCACTTATATATTTGTGTTTAGTGTGGACGATCCTCCTGAACGTTTTCGTTGTTAATCCTCTCGGACACCACACAACACACCATTTCTCGAGAGAAATCTGAATTATCCAACCTTGATCCGATAACCATCCAGCGTGAAAACTTCGAGGACAGCGGCTTCGTATTTCATTTTTCACTGGATAAAATCCGTGCTGATAAAAATAGCTTTCTAGGGCAGTATGTTGCGCTGCTGCCGTTGCATAAGGAGACATTTATGAAGCAGCGGATTATTCGTTTTTTGCTCCTGTTTCTTTCCTTGCATATTGTACCTACAACCGCAGAAGCGCAACCAAGCGTGCCCTACTTTGAGCCGGGTACATGCCCAATTGGTACCTCTGGATTTAACGCCGAGTGTGGTGAATTGATCGTCTATGAAGACCGGGAGGATGAGACGAGTCCCACGCTGAGGCTTTCGGTGGTGATCCTCAAGAGTCGCAGTGCAGCCCCGCTTCCTGATCCGGTGGTCTATCTTGAAGGTGGTCCCGGAGGGAGCATCGCACTGGGGGGCGCTTCGTTAGGCGGCATCTTTCTCGATACACGGGATTTTATCCTGATGGAACAGCGGGGCAATCGGTTGTCAGAGCCATGGCTGGACTGCCCCGAGTATGATACGGCTGTGCTCGAAACGCTGACGATGGTGGCAGATGACGAATTCGATTTGCTGGCAGCAGCAGCGAGTGCCTGTCGTGACCGTTTTCAGGCACAGAACATCGATGTGTCACAGTATCACAGCGCGGCAGCAGCAGCCGACTTTGAAGACCTACGGCGCGTGTTGGGCATAGAGCAGTGGAATCTCTACGGTATTTCCTACGGCACTCGCCTCGCTTTAACCATGCTGCGCGATTACCCGGATGGGATTCGCAGCGTGATTCTCGATTCGGTTTATCCACCGGTGATTGACACTTACACCGATATTCCTGATCTATATGCACAGGCACGGCTGCGGCTTTTCGAAGCCTGTATCATGGACGAACGCTGTGACAGCGCCTATCCGCATCTGGAGCAGCGTCTTGAACAAGCGGTGCAGCACATGAATGACCATCCAGTCGAGGTTGCTATTCCGGGCTACCGACTCAGCATCACAGGCACTGACCTGATGGGCTTTCTTTACATTGCCATGTACGACATGGAAAGCATTCGTCTGCTGCCACTCTTGATTACGCAGGTTGCCGATAACAATTACGCACTGCTTGCGCCGCTGCTGGAAAATCTGACTTACTATCTCCACGCCGTGACCGACGGGAAATACTGGTCAGTGGAATGCCATGAGGAGTATCCCTTCAATCCATCACAGGGCATTGATCATCAACAACTGCCGCTTCAGTATCATTATGATTTGGCAGTCTGCCCGGTGTGGGAAGCGGGTGTTGCGGATGATGTGGCAGATGAAACAGTTATCAGCGGGGTTCCAGTACTTCTGATGGCGGGCGAATTTGACTCGTCAACGCCGCCTCAATGGGCAAGGATCGCCTCACAAACTTTGGAAAACAGCCTGTTGTTGGAGTTCGCAAATCAGGCGCATACAGTCTCCATAACCCCCTGCGGACAGCAGCTTATGATTGACTTCCTCGGAAATCCATCCGGTAACTTGGATACAACCTGCACACAGGCTGCACCCCCCATCGAGTTTTATTTGCCGGAAGATTGGGTGATCACCCCCGCCAATTATCAACTTTATACCTCTTTGACCACCTCCCCACCCTCTGCGTTGATCTTGGTCATCGCGGTGGGATTGTTTCTGGTGGAACTCCTGCTGTTACCCCTACAACTGATTCGCGGTCTGCTGAAGCGATCTAATCCACAACCGATTCCTGCAACAATTCTTCGTTTTGGGTTGACAGGGCTGGCAGTTACCGGGCTGGTGTTTATTGTTGGGTTGGCATCCATATTGCTGCCGATGTTCCAGTTATCGCCGACGCAGCTCATTGTCGGAATCCCCCGAGCGTCAGCACTGCTGTTAGCTTTACCGCCGCTGATTGTTCTCGTCAGTGTGATTCTACTGCCCCTATTGGTGCAGATGTGGAAACGACGATGGGGGATAGCGCTGATTCGAATTCACATCACTGCGGTATTGGGCGCCGCTTTGGTGTTTAGCTGGATAATGGCAGAGGCTGGATATTTGCGGCTGTGGTATTAGCAGACGGTGTGGAAAACGAGTTAGAAACTGAGCAAAATAAAAACACGGCTGAAGAGACTCCCCAGCCGTGTGGACGCTCACGCATACGCCTCGTGCAGCAACCGCGCCGCACGCTTCATGTATTTCGGGAACGATGCCCGCCTGTATCCATTGTCGATTGCCGCTTGGCAGTAGGTTTTTCCTTTCAACTGCGCTCGCAGCGCCACTGAAACATATTTCGTATGCCGGTACTGCTCACGCCAGTGGTATGGCGAGGTAAATTGTCCATGATTCGGATGCTCGACCGGCTGTTCGAACAGCCCCAGAGGTGGGTAGGTGTGCGTTTCGAGGAACACTTCTGCGAACTCATACTGGAGTTCCTGCTGCACGTACAACCTGTAGCGCTGATACCAGCGCCATACATTGGATTTATCGGTGACATCGGTGCACCCCGGTTACTCCTCTAGGTAAAGCGCCGCCAATTGCAGGCAATCCAGCCTTCCGTGCATCTTCCAGCGCGTTGACAACTTCAATCGAGAGGCTCAAACCCATCAGCGGTGAACACATCGCTCAGCTTGAAAAGTTCTCCACGTCCTTGCGTCCGGCGATCACGATTTGAATCGTCATGATGACACTCCTTCATTAGATCACGGTTTGAAGCCATTCCTTGACGGTGTTTTCGCCTGCCTGCTGGTAAAACTCGTTTAGGTCTTTGCCGCTCGGCACCCGCGCACACTTGACTGCCCCGGAAAGTGCTGCGATCTGTGCCGCTGCCGCTGCCCCAGCGGCGGCGGCGTCCATGCAGACGATCACGCGCGGCACACCAAGCAGCGCTCCGTACCAGCGGCGGTCGATACGCGCATGGCTGGCGCTGCCAATTGCTGCCGCACGAGCGAAATCGCTGCCAACCTGCAAAGCGATCAGCGCATCGAATTCGCCTTCGGTGATGATGCGCGGCGTTCGGGCAGAATGCGATCCGTCAGATACAGGCAACCGCGAATATTGCTGCCGCTCGCTCGCCGCCCGCGGCACTTTAATGCCCCAGACATCATCTCCAACAATCCACGGGATGACGATGCCACACGGCACGTTCAAACCATCGATCTTGAGCCACGCCGTTGGAGCGCCGGGGAGGTATCCCAATTGGGCAAGCCGGATCGTCTCTTCGCTTAAGCCGCGCTCCCACACCAGATAACCCCACGCGCGGTGCCCTTCCGGCGACCATAAACGCTCGCACGCTTCATCTATAATATGTCGCGCTTTCGCCTGCCATGCAGAATCCGGCGACTGGGCCACCGGTTCGGGTGTGCGCTACGCTGCGTTTACCGTTTCGGTGTGCGGCAGATCACCGTTTGCCAGCCGTTCACGCGCCTCATGAAAGGTGAGCTGGGGTAGTGCTGCACCCACGCGATCGCGTCGCCGCCGGCGTGACACTTGCCGAAACACTGCCAGTGGTGGGCGTAAACGACGAGCGAATAGCCTTTATGCTCGCTGTGCAGCGGACACTTGAACGCGGCGTAGTCCCGCCCGCGAAAACGCGGCTTGCCGAGGTCACGCTCGACAGTCTGCCGCAGGTCGAGTTGTGCTTTGAGTTTTTCCACATCGATCATGATGTTTATCCCAAAACTGATTTCGTCAGTGCTGTGACGAAATGCCAAAATTCGGAATTCTGTCATTTCGTCATTTCGTCATCGCGGTGTCGAAATTGCCGTGATGGGCGGTTTTCCCCTCAGCACAACGGCTAAATTTCGTCACACGCCCCCGAAATCCCTGTCATAATCCCCGTTTTCAGGCGGGGAATTATGGCAAAGCCGCTATGACGAAATGATCAATGTCTGTCGATACCCTTTCGATGGTCGATCTGCGCCTGTGCCTTTGCGCTCGACCACCTCAATCACGCCATCCTCAACCAATGCCGCCAGTGTCGCGTCGATCTCTTTGCGCCAGCACCGCGCAGAATGTCTCGCGCTGACGGCGGACGTTCCCCATGGCGCGCGATGAAATCGAGCACCTTCTTCTCGTTCTTCACATCCACCCCGATGCTCAGTTCGTCGAGCAGGCGATGCACCGACGCGCGATACTTCTCCGCGAGCATCTGTCCCCGCGCTCAATGCGCCGTCGTGATACGCGGTACGCTTTGCATCCCCGCTTCTGACCAATCCATGATCGCCAAGATCAGCGCTAGCTTGAGCGCCATTGTCGAGAAGCGTCCATAGTTACCGCGCAGTCGGTCATCGAGGTTGCGGCGGGGATCGGTCATGTCGTGGAGCGCGGCATAGTAAGCGTTGAACAGATCGAAAACCGCTCGATCCATCGTTGCGCTAATGGCGGGATGCTTGACCGGCTCATCCAGATCGTGGGTAGGGGTTGGGATTCACTTACCATCCTGCTTTCAGTTGATGTTCCAGCGATTTAACGATTTTCGTGGTGCTAACGCCATCTTTTTGCTTTCACATCCCACACATGCGCTCTGGTGGAGCGGTAACGCTCGGTGAATTCGAGCATGTTGCCTATCCGCGCGCGCTCCTCAATTGTCACGAGATATGCAATCACTTTCTTCGTAAGACTTGCTTACAGAATTGAAATGACGCATCAAGCTTTGTCCAGTGATTCACGGGAATTGCCTTAAATACCCATGAATAATCAGTGTA
>CALBRY010000504.1 GCA_937927665.1 uncultured Chloroflexota bacterium | reverse complement strand
ACGAATACACTAGTACCAGCTACAGCCACAGCAACCGACACGGCGACGAATACACTAGTACCAGCTACAGCAACCGCGACCGATACCGCGACGAATACGCCAGCGGCGAATACAGCAACAGCAACGGCAACTTCGACGCCTAACCTCAGCCTTCCTTCCGCGACCCCGACAGCGACCTCCACGGGGACACCTACCGTTCCCGCGCCGGGAGTACCTTGCACGAACCCGTTGCCGATTGGTTCGGTGCAGGGACGGGTGATCGTGACGCTGTTCGCATACTATGACCCGAACCCGGATTCGACGACCGATGTCGTGATCCCCGGCGGTACAAGCTGGTGGATCATTGGTACAGACCCGGGCTACTATCGTATCTGGATCGCGTGCGAAGCAACGCCTGTATGGGTGCCCGTGTTCTTCATGACTCCGAACTACGACTCGGTTTGGCTGGGGCATCCGCTGCCGTAGTGCCTGACATGAAATCAAGTTGGCAAAAAGACACTCTGCGACGACCCGAGTTTCCCCAGAATCGCGTGTCGGAGACTCCGGCGCACACAAAAACGCCTCTCACATGCGAGAGGCGTTTTTTATTTCTGCGCTTGGTATGTATTCGTGGTGGAAATCCTTCACCACATCCTCAAGAACCACCCGCCCGGCTAGTTGACTACTTGGCGATGGACGCATTGTGTACATCTAGTAACAGATGTAGAATCAAACAAAAAGTTGATAAAACTGATGATGTAACACGGTATTGCTCAGAATTAAACATGCTTTATTTAGCTCAGCTAAAACGCTAAGTTGTCTCAATTTCAGAAACAGCTCTGGTTCTCGTTTGAGACACGGCGCCACCGACAGGGGAATCGTCTATGTGGGCAAGGCGCGGATTGGCTCGGTATATCCTCGTTCTATCCGTAATCTTCTCTGCTGCATTTTCGCTAAAGGCTCAAACCAACGAGTCTGGGGTCGTTTATATTGTTGAAAGCACCGGCGTTATTCAACAAAATGACAACACGGTTGCTATTAACGTTTTCGGTATCGTGCAGAATTCGTTCTCACAAGATATTATTAATGTTGTGATCATCGTGACATTGTCGGATGGTACGCAGTACTCAACGACAATCCCCTCGATGCGCAGCGGCGCCAGTTCACCCTTTATGGTCACAGGTCCGGTCACTGCGGGTGCTGGCAGCTACACCATTCATGTAGACGGCTTCCGCCTCACCAGTACGGATCTCACCAATCTGTTCAATATCTTCTGGGACAACACGAGTGATATATCGGTGCGCGATGCCGCCATACGCTCGATCACGGCACTACCCCCGAGCAGCTTTGAAGCTGTGCGCGAACGTTTCGCGCAGACCGCCCCATTTGATTTCATGATCGCGGATGATCTGATTGAAGATCTCGTTCTTATGGAGTATTTGGGTGCAGCGCAGTCACCGCAGGTTGTGCCGACGCTTCTCGCGATGAGCCAAATATACAGCTTGCCAAGTTATCAGGAGGCTTATGCTGTAGTCCGCGAAATGGGTGCGGGCGGCAGCACGATTATCCCGCTTCTTAACTATGCCTACGCGAATTCGTCTTCGCTTGAAGACCTGCTCATCTACACGATGCGGCGCAATTTACCCTATGTGCTGCCGCTCCTGCTTGAATCCGCTTATAACGCCCCGTCCAATACACAAGCATTTGCAATGACGACGCTCTCGGCGCTTGGTTATGCGACCTTTGCCGATGTGCTGAGTGTGAGCAGTTCAACGGTGCGCGCTGACATCATTCAGGTGCTTGGGAGGATCGACACCCCGGACATTCTCATGCCCCTCTTGAGGCTTGCAGAAGAGTCACCACTAGATCGAGATCGCATTGTGAACACGCTGGTCTCATGGCAGGGCGAAATCACACCGGAATTCCTTGAAATGCTGAATGCGCCTGATCCGCAGTTTCGCGCAATGATCACGCAGATTATCACACAGCGCGGAGAGCGCGATCTCCTCGTACTCCAAAATGTGGCGGCTAATCTGGGAGTCGTGAGCAGCTCACCGCGCACGGTTCAGGACGCACTTACAGCACTCGAATCCTATTATGCGGGCGAACGAGAACGCGAGGTCGCCGCACTGTGGGATCAGGCGCAAGCGTCATACGCGGCTGGTGACTGCGTGACGGCTTCGAGCGCGGTTGATTCCATGAGCGCGATCGATCAGGGAATCGACACCTATTACGGGCAGATCGTGCCAATCCTCTTGTGCGCGGGCAGATCGGACGACGCAGTCCAATGGTTCACTTTGTTTATGGCGAATTCGCCTGATCTGACCGGCTTTGCAGCGAATTTTACCGCCGAACAGACGCAGACATTTGCAGAACAGCTTCGGAGCGCGTCCCGTTATGATGAAGCGATCGCGTTTCTACAAAGCGCGCGCGAGGTGTATCCTGAAATCGCAGCAAACGAACTCACTACCACCTATCTGATGCAGGCAAATGCACTGCGTGCAGAAGGTCGGTTTAGCGCAGCAGATACCGCAGTTGCGCACGCTAAGGACAGCGCGCCAACGCCAACCGTGTTTTTCTTGGCGCTGCTCCGTTTTCTGTTCGGCAGCCTCCCCGATGCGCTGCTGTTGTTGATTGCAGCAGGCGTGATCCTCGTGCTTTCCCTGCACCTTCAAGGTTTCAAATGGCTGCTTCTGAGTGATCAGCACTTCACGCTTGTCTATTCGGGTTTATTTGGCGTCGTGATTGCGTTCCTCACAATCATGATCCACACACCACACATCGACACAGGCGGCATCATCAATGCAGGCTTGGGGATTCTTGCAGCGGGTGCGCTTTGCTTCGGCGCTGCGTTTTACACACAAAAATTCAGTGCAGCCGCTCGCATCTTCTCGTTTGTCGTTCCGGTGATCTTGCTGATCTTATTGTATTCAACAGGACACGATCTTCTTTTCCTCATGGGGGCTGGCGCGCTGGGATTCCTTCTCGGCGGCGTGATCAGTCATTTCACCAAGCAAACCCTAAGTGCTGTGCCTTTGTTTGCGATCTATCTGGGGTTCAACCTTGTACCATTCCAATGGTCAGCACCGGGTGCCGATCACGTCATCGCGGTCACTTTGTTCACGGTCACATTGTTTGTGATCTGGGCATTTTTCGCGCTGAATAGTGGTTTGCGCCGCCAGTTCTGGATTTTCGCCTTTTGTACGGCAGCCATCGGCTGCGTGCAATACCTGACGCGCATCAATGACGTTTATGGCGGCGTGTTCTGGTTAGCGCTCGGTGTAATCGCGGCACTCCTGTGGTACGAGTCCTATCGCCTGCTGCCAGCCCGGCTTGCGCCATTCACCTTTCCGATTGCGGGTGCCATTGTTGTACCCCTCCTATCGAACCTAATCCCGTCACTTAGAAGCGAACTTACCCTTGCCGCGTTTGTCACGTGTGTCTTAGTGGTTGTTTTGGGCGTCTATTACACGATCCCGCGTGATCGCGTTTGGTTGACGCGTTGGGTTGGCGTTTTGTTCGGGACTATTGTTTGGCACAGCGGTGTGATGGAGTATTCGCTTACCGACCTCGACAAGGTGCTGCAAACCATCCTTAGTGTTACGCTCCCGTTAGGGTTAACCGCCTTCTTCCTGCCGATACTGTGGGATTATCTACAATCGCCTCGGCGCCGTTTCGTGGTGTGGGACGCCAATCGGATTTTTACCGAGCTTCGAGCACAGCGCAGCACCACACACCTACCAGATTCGTGGCGCACCCTGATGACGAGCAAAAGCGACACGTCCTTGAGTGAACATATTGTTTGGATGTTCGCATCCTCAGAAGAATTCTCCCATCATCTGGATGCTATTCTCCAAGAATTTGACCGTGAGTATCTTCAGAAAGCGCCGGAAGCGTGGCAGCACCTGCTTGACGTATTTCTGGACTTTAGAGAAGGGCAAATTCCTCCGCAACTCTTGCGTTATATTCGCTTCGTTATCTGGTACGAATTCCTTGCGCGGCGAAACCCGAATCCAAACAGCGAGTTTGGAACCGCGTTCCTCAATCAGGACTGGGCGGGATTCGCTGAACTGCGCCGGGCATCCTTGACCGAATTCGTGGCGAATACCGGCATGGCTGCCATGTTTGGCATAAGTGGAGCAAGTTTGCTTGAGCTTCCCAAAGTCTTGAATCAGCGTGGGGTTGTGCTGCTCAGCACCACCGACGACATGCTCGGAACGGCGGGGTGGCGCGATCGGATCACGCAGATATTAAGCCCCGGCAGCATCATGCTGAGTCAAACACCGAATCCGCGTATTGTACGTTTCGACAATATGTTGTCGAAGGTGAGAGAACTGCGCGGCAAACTTCTGACACTGTTTGAAGAACGCGAAAAAGACCCGGAACTGCAAAAGCGTATGCATCGCGTCTTGGATGCAAGTTACGCTGGTATTCACCTGATGCAAACGGCTGTCGATATCTTGTGCGATCAAGGGGTAGGGCTTGAGGTTATTGAGCTAACACATACATTCACGGACTTTGCCTTTTCGCAGCAAATCGCGCATGAACGCGGCACTGCAACCGATCAAACTCAGCAGAGAGGCACGAAGCATGTCACGCTGCTCGATCAAGCATTTCGTGCTTACGACTCAAAATCTGCCCACGCGCTTTACAACATCGTCATCAATCGCGGGTGGGTAAAAGATGCCGTCGCGCCAAATTTGCAGGCAGGAAATATAAACTTCGACGGCAAATCACTGGAGCTTCTGAACACAACCTTTCAGGAAACTCCCCTTGTGGTGATCGCGCGCACGCCAGACTCTGCATATGCATTTGACTTGCCAGCAAATCACGGACGCGTGATTCCCTTAGTACCGGGCGATTATGAGGTGATCGTGCTGCTCCAGACTCCCGGTTTCGCGCCGGGGCGCTATCGTTTTACATATCAGGAGAACACCAAGACAGTCGGGTGGATGGTGCAAATCTTAGCACCGTTCAACATGCCTCAGTTTGTTTCTCCGCCACTCGGTCGTACCCAATAATAGAAAGGGAGTTGCAGTATGTCTCGTGGCGATGGACTTGGTGGAACTACTATTCACATCTCTTCGGATGTGACATTGGATTCTATTTTCACACGTATCGAACAGGGTGGGCTGCCTGCTTTCGAATTCTCGGATGCAATCCATACGGTCGCGCAGTTGGTGCATGAAGCCCCGACATCGATGGATGCACTTGCGGGAGTACTGCACACCTCAAACCCACAATTTCGCATCGCAGTTCTCAAGGAACTCGATTTGCCCGCAGACATGATCGACCAAGTGGATCGTATTGCGCGCACTTCTGATCCGGAGCAGCAGTTCGCTATGCTTTCGCGGTTAGTTATGGATGCGGCGCGGCATCCGGGGACGAACGTTCCGCTTAACGGTATGCCAAACCCGTTTAGAGATCCTGTCGGCGCACTTCCAAATGAAACTGTGCGGGTTAGCTCAACATCAGAAACTTCCCTTGAAGCTCAAATCCGTGCAGCGATTGAGCGTGTAGGGACAGGAACTCCTGATAACGTAGGCGACATTCTCTTTCAGATGCGTCAATCGGATAATCCGGCTCAGGTCTTAGAAACGATTTCCGATCCGCACGGCATCACGTCCCTGCTTGCGCGCTTGGCAGATGATCCCGAACATGGCGAATGGGCGAGCGATCTTTTGATCTCGTGCGGCAATCTCGCCCTGCCCGATTTGATGGACGCTGCGCCAAATTCCCCGGCATGCCAAGCGATCATGCGGGCGATTATTTCGGGCGAACCTCTGTTGACTGCCGCAGAATCTACCACTGACACGAATGCGGATGTCGATGACCTGATCGCGCAGTTGAGTACCGGCAGCCCGCAGGACATCGAAGCTGCCGCCCATCTTTTGTACGAAATGGGCGATTCGGCAATCCCCGAATTGCAGCAGGCAGCCGAAAGCGGTACGGGGCAGCATCGCGTAATTCAGTCCGTGATCCGCTCGATCATCGCGGATGACATTCGCTATGTAGACGAAAGCCTCCATGGGAACATCACCAGCCCGATTGTAGACATGGGCAGTAACCCATATGGCGGCGGAGATCCACTGGACAGCGGCTCAAATACAGGGGTGGGTATCGATTTTGCCGGACTGCTCCAGCATTTGCGTTCACCGGACATGGATACCGCAATGGCGACGCTGGGCATGGTTTCGATGATGGGTGATAAAGCTGTGCCGACCTTGTGTGGACTTCTGCTGCACGCCAAAGGAATTCTCTCTTGAACCCGATTCTGGTGATCACCGCTGCCGCTGCGTTGATTTTCGCGGCGGCAGCATTGCAGATACGCACCCGCCGCGATCGGCAAGGGGCGTGGTTCACTTCGGCAGCATTCGGCAAGGCAGTACGAAACGGCAAGCGTTATCCATTCAAGATGCCCCCCATGCAGAACACCGAATTTTCGGTCGCGCCTGCACGGATGACCAATGAACCCGATGCTTATATCAATGCCAGCAAGGCAACCACTTGGATATACCGGGAGGGAAACGACATCTCGCATGTTGTGCTTGCCGGGCATGCGAACTCAACAATTTGTGGGCAGTTCACCAGCCGGTTGATGAATGCTTATCACGATCTGGATGTCAGCGATGACACGTTGATTGTTCCGGGTGCGGGTTTGCTGTGCGGAAAATCTGGCGCAGCGCGGTTCCGTCTAGCGCAGCCGATTCCCCCTACTCTGCCCGCCCCTATGCTTCCGCTGTTTCAACAGATTTGGAATTCACAGCATGTGCCCCCGCTTCCGCTGCATAAGATGCAGCAGGATTTTGCACAGATCAGCACGGATTCCGGCTTAGGGAAGAGCTGTGTCGTACAGGATGAAACGTATACGCATCTGGTTAATCGCTTTGTGAATGCGATGCGCCAACATGCCGCGAACAAACGCCCCGTGTTGCTGCAAACGTCCAAAACGGGATCACCCAAGGCGCTTTATCTTCCCTATTTCAAACTTGCCAGCGATTTTCTCGAGCCGATTAGCATTGAAATAGCGCTCAGCGAGTTTGAAACGGATGACTTTCACTACTTAGTTTCCGTTCATCGCCATTCAATGCTTGTGCAAATGTCGAACGATGCATTACGCCGCCGCCAAATCTATGAGGATTGGCTGCGGGATGATGAGAAGAAATATGCGGAATTCGGGCGTTATTACCAGCAATTGAGTCCTGAGGCGCGTACCGCGAAGGACTCGCGCGGGATCAAAATCTCTGGTGTGCGGGATTACAACGAAGCGACCATCAAACAAGCCGAGCTTGGCGAGGAAACCTATACGAGCGTTGAGGAATACTACACTCAACAACTGCCGGAAATGATCCGCATCGACAAAATCTTTATTCAGCAAATGGATATGCTGCTCGGCACAATTGGACGTGCTGAACGCAGTCGCGCCCTGCGGGATGCCGATGTCAATGTCGCCGTGTTGATCGATTCTTTCTTGCGGGGTTGGCCCTCGTTCTTCCTGCCGGATGAAGAAGCAAAGCGCCGCTACGGGGTATGGTGTGATAAACGCCGTAAGCACGTTTGGCAGTACATCCATAAAGCATTGGCGGCTCAAGGTGTTCAAATGTCGCCGCTTCTGGAAGCGAATACGGTATTTCGTACAACCTTTACAAGTCCCACGACGCTTCGGATTACTCCTCTCCATCTGATCACGACGGAAAGCGCACTGATCTATCTCTCTCCGCAGGTCGGGATGACCTATTATGTGGATGCTTGGTCGCGCCGCCGCGAAACCCCTGCTGCTCAGGCAACTGACTTCAATGCGCGCTCTGCCGACGCGCAGCGCCACTACGCCGACGCCGTTCGCCTTCTTGACAAAGCGCCCGCCGATGCCGCTGCTGCCGCGTCACTACTCCAGCAGGGTATTGCCGAACTTCGGGAAGCCTTGATCCACGAACCCATAACGACTGCATCAGCATTGTGGGCAGATTGGTGGAAGCGTTTCGCACGGGATACGAGTACAGAATATCAACAGTTCAAAGCGCTTGCGGAAGGCTTCGCAGCATATGACAATTTCGACACCGAACGTGCCAAAGCATGTTTGGAGCAGTTTAATCAGGTATATCCTGATCAGGTTGCGGACTCTTACCTGATTCTTGCCATGATCGATATGCAGTCGCAGTATGAACTGGACGAACTGCGTATGAATTATCGTATTCAACGTGATCTTCAGCGCACGCTGCAGCGTCAGTCTGCCGCGCTGCAAAGTTATATTGAGTCGAACAGTTACCTTGCGACAAAAGCGAACCGCGATCATGCGGAAGAAAAACGCTATGCTGAAGTTCAACGGGCTAAGGCGCAGCAAGAGGGAAATCTAATCGACCTGATGAACCACAGGCACAATCTGGATCAGTTAAACGCGATGATCGGCGTACAGCTTCAGAAAATGTGGGCAGATTCGACTCCCCAAACGAACCCAAATTTGAGACGTGCCCATGCGATTGATCCCGCGCATGTCAACAAAGTCCTGGAAGAAAAACGGTTTTCGCTGTCGATGGCGGCAGTGATCCGTTTCCGCCCTATGCAGCACATCCTGCAAGCCGAAGAATATTTGGCGATTGCGCTGAAATTGGCGGAGATCAAACATGCATTGAGCGGCGCTTCTCCGATCGATCTGATCACCCTCCAAAAACGAACCGAGGATATCCCGGATGTACGTTATTTGACGCAGCAAGATATTAAGCAGCTTGTGGACTTCAGCGCGTTGATAATGAAAATGTCCGCGATGGATTCCATCATGCGCTACAACGTGCTTAATAAACTGGAACCGCTCATCCTAACCTACTTAAGACAGGCATTCACCCTTTATCGGGAGGAAGTTGATAAACTGCCGATGTTCACCGAACCGCTGGAAGCGAGCGTGTCACTCGGTGCGAAATACGAACATCAATACGCCAATTCTCTGAAGCGTCTGCTCGAAATCAAAGTGCCGCTGCGAAATTTCTCGCCAACGGTTCGTTGGGAAGTCTTGAGTCCGGTTAGCGAACCGGCGGAAAGCATCAGCTTTGATGTTCAAACCAATCGGATTTTAGGGAAGTTTCAATCAGGGGCTGTCATTCCCTTGCTCGCCGCTCATGGACTATCCCCCGAAGAACGCACCCATCTTGCAGCGGAAATCGCTCAACTTTCTACGCGACGCGGCGGTTATGCGTTTTCGAATGTCGCCCATGAAATCATTCTGAATCGCTTGATCACTCCCGCTCCGCGTGTTCAGCGTTGGAATAAGGCGATCGATGCGTTACGCGGTGAACTCATCCGTATTATCGCCTATGCCGGTGTGTATCCGACGCGCACGCAAGAAGGGCAAGACATGACTCGCATCGCGGAGTTTTACAAACGCGTTGCTGAGCCTCCAATTCAAAGCGTTTCCTGTACGATGGATGACGTACAAGCACGTTTTCTCAAAGAGATCGCGCGTGACCAGCCAGTCACAATTCTCAATATTTGATACGTCGAGGACTCATGAACCAAATTGTGCAGTTTCTTACCGAAGACGGCATGCCGATACATGTTCAAGTCGATAACACGGGCGGCGGAATGGCACCTGTAGGACGTGGGGATGAATTGATAGTTGCAGCTCAAACACTCGAGCGAGCACTCGATTCCATTCGACCGGCAGCCGAAGTCATCATTGATAAACTGCGTTCTCTATCGCAGCCGCCTACCAACATCGAAGTTGTGTTCGGTGTAAATCTAAGTGCAAGCGCGGGAGCCGTGATCGCAGCCGCCGGAGTACAAGCCAATTATCAGGTCAAGCTGACTTGGTCAAAGAAAGACGAGTCATCTCAGAAAAATGAAGCCTGAATTCACCGAATCGATTGTGCGTATTCTGGACGGGAATCAGCGTATCTTGGGGAGCGGGTTTCTCGTCCAAAACCGATTTGTGCTCACCTGTCATCATGTAATCGCGCGTACCATCGCCGAACAATCCCCGGATGACACCATCGTTTACGTGGAATTCATCGGAAACGCACAGTTCAAAGCGCGCATTCATGCGTATGTTAAGGCAGATAGTCCGCAGGATACACGCGACATTGCAGTCCTGAAAATTGAAGGCGGACAGCCATCCTGCCCACCACTCAAATTATGTACACGCCCGCTTCGCGTGGGGACGGAATTTATTGCGGAAGGCTTCCCGGCAGGCGGATCGAAAGGGCGAGGGGTAGCGGGAAAGGTCGTCCTTGCAAAAGCCTCAAAATGGGTGCAGATCGAAACAGAAACCCAATATCGCATCGAAAGCGGATTCAGCGGGGCACCGGCATGGGACGCCGATCACAAATGTGTGATTGGCATGATCGCTGAAGGAGAGCGTGACCCCAGTATCCATGCCGCTATGATGATCCCTGCGCCCCTTCTTCAGAAAATGCTGCCTAAGCGATTGAGCGTGGCTTGGTGGGGAATAGCCGTCGCCGCTGTGCTCGTTCTCGCGCTTATCGGTCTTGTACTGCTGACATCCCAACAGGAACCGTGTGCCTCAACAGCAAACGCATATGAACCCACGCTCGTCTGGGTAAACATGGGAGGGGCTTCCGGAGAGTGTATGGCGGTCTATGAGACGACCAATCGAGAATATGGCGCTTTCGTGGATGCAGGTGGATACACAAATCCTGAGTTTTGGACACCTGACGCTTGGCAGTGGCGTGTCGAGTCCGCAGTCACAGCGCCGCGCCAATGGGATGATGCGGAGTTCAATGGTGAGAATCAGCCGGTTGTCGGGGTAAGCCTCCACGAAGCGAATGCTTATGCGAATTGGCTTTCCGCCGTGACCGGGAAACTTTACCGCCTGCCGACAGATCATGAATGGGCATATGCAGCCTGTGGATCGAGTGGACGTATCTATCCTTGGGGAAACACTTGGGCAGGAGAATGGGCAAATCACGCCGATTTTTCACTGGTCGAGGGTTACGCGCCTGCGGCTGCCGCCGGAATGGGTGATCGATCCGCAAATGACGGGTTTGTATTCACCGCGCCTGTTGGCTCATTCCCTCTAGGCGTATCTCCCGAAGGCATATTTGATCTGGCGGGCAATGTTTGGGAATGGACTTCCACCAGCACGTTGGAGGGAGATCAGTATATCAAGCGGGGCGGCGGATGGGGCAGCGATATGAATGAGGTACGCTGCGATCATCAAGGATTTGACCTTCCAGAACATTCAAGTTTCAACCTTGGATTTCGCTTAATCCGAGAGCAGTAATCGCACCAGCCGTTCGTTGAACCGCTCTCCTCGTGCCGGAGACTCCCGCGCACACAAAAACGCCTCTCACATGCGAGAGGCGTTTTTTATATATTGCTCGTTTCAG
>CALBRY010000503.1 GCA_937927665.1 uncultured Chloroflexota bacterium | reverse complement strand
TAATCGTGTTGATATCTGGCACGCCGGACGGTTCGCCCGCTGTGATCTTCCATGTGCCGTCCGGCTGTTTGGTGTAGGTGATTTCGCGCTGTTCGACTTCTTGGTTGCCCATAAAATCAAACTTGCACTTCCCGATATCCCACGTCATTTTGAAAATATCGCCCGGTTTCAGGCTGTTTGCCTTTTCGCGGATGCGTGCCCGCCATACGGGAATGTTGAGTCGTTTATCCAGCCCGACGGCTTTTTCGGCATCGCGGAACGGATCGAGCAGCCATGCGCCCAGATCGTAGAGAAAACCTTGTCCGCTGGGCGCTTCGGGCGAAACATACCCTTTTTTATTCGCCTCTTCTTCGACCCGTTTTTCGACCGCTTTTTTGTGAATCCAGCCCGCGATATAGGGCGCGAACACGCTCAACAGACCGCCGCCCGCGCCTGACCATTTGCCCGATGCTTTCGGATTCACGCCCGGTTCGGCGGGCGCATTTTTCGGCGGCGGCGTGACAGAAGGCGCGGCTTTCGGCGCGCCCGGTGCGGCAGCTTCGGGTACGGGCGGAGTCACGCCGGGTTTGGACGCGCCCGGTGCGGCGGCTTCGGGCACGGGAGTCGGAGTCGGGGCGGCTTTTTGACCTCCCGGTGCGGCTTCGGGCGGTTGTGGCGGCGCGGCTTTCGGCGTGGGCACTGGGGTTTTGGGCGTTGGGACAGGTGTTCCCGTTCGCCCACGATGAAACTCGTTCAGTTCCATCAATTCTGTTGCCCCTTTCGGGTTGGTGGCGACGGTTTTGGGCGACCGTGTGACTTCACGCGATGCCGGATCGACTTCGACCTGATGAAATACGCGGAACTCGCCTTCGACCTGACCGCGTAAGGTTTTGAGCGCGGGCGTACATTTATCGGTACACGGAAATTGATCGACCGCGACGAGTACCGAATCGGTCGGCTGAATGGCGGGGATATTCATTTTGGCGATCGCCGCCTGTTCCGCGTGCAGTCCGCGTCCCATGTATGCGCCGGTATACGTGCCTTTTACCGTGCCATCCGCGCCAACCACCTTGATCACGCAGAATGTGCGCCCTGCTTCTTGCGCCGCTCCTTTGGATGCGGGTGCGCCAGCGCGCAGTGCTGCCAATTCCGCGATCATGGTGTCCATCACCACCAAAATTTCGGGAGTTGCGGTTTGATATTTTCCGGAGGGCGCACGCGATAAACGTACGGGTGTTTCCTGCCGGATCGGGATCACGCCGACTTGACCGCTTAAAGCGTTTGCGGCGCTTTCGGCTTCCCGCTCCAGATGTGAGTCATCCCCCGCGTTCCCGTCCGATGCGCGGACACGGCGCTGTCCCTGCTGGACGACATGTGCGAGTTCGTGCGCGATCAACTGCTGACCGTCGGGCGTATGCGGGCGGTACTGCCCCGCGCCGAATACGACATCTTGACCGACAGTGTAGGCGTGCGCCGCTACGTCGCGCGCCGATTGCGCCGCTTGACTATCAGCATGGACGCGCACACCGCTGAAATCATGCCCGAAACGCGATTCCATTAAGCCGCGTGTTTCACCCGCCAACGGCTGACCGGATGCCTTCAGCGTTTCATCGACGCTCTGCGGCGTGGGAATGATTCCGGTGTCGTTTGCCGCGCTCCGCTGGATGACGGTGGACTGCGCCGCTTCGCGCTTCTTGCGGCAGTCGTCACATTCGCCGCTTTCGCTGCTGATCGGCTTGCCGCA
This sequence comes from uncultured Chloroflexota bacterium, assembly GCA_937927665.1. Taxonomy (GTDB): domain Bacteria; phylum Chloroflexota; class Anaerolineae; order Aggregatilineales; family Phototrophicaceae; genus Flexifilum. Next base: position 2,127 of record CALBRY010000503.1, on the reverse strand, counting down.
CGCGCAGGTTTTCCGCTGAAGCACCCGCTGTTGATCACCACGGCGGATCATGCGTTCGTTCATGATCCGATTCCTCTGTAAACCGACTGCGCGATCTGCTGCCCTAACAGCGCTGGTTCACGGCTGGCGGCGGATAATTCTCCTGCCCGCACGGTTCGCAGTGCGCCGCCGTGTTGAATTTCCGGGCTGACGCCGCCTTCGGTGAGCAAGCGCGCCAGTTCGGTTTGCATCGCGGTTTGCACGAGTACGCGATCCGCTGGCGATAGATCAAACCCGTCGAGGATCAGGTGTTCGATATGGACGCGGATAGTCATCTTCTCGCCTCCGGTGTGCGTGTTGATAGGACAAAATCCGCTTCGGTGCGCGGCAGCCCCAACTTGATGAACTCGGCACGCGCCGCATCGAGCACATGCGCCATCGTGACTTCGGGCGGATCGTCATTTGCGGCGAGAAATGCCGCATTGATAGCGATGCTGTGGATATGTCCCCCGGCGAGGTTGAAGCGGGCGAGACGATCAAAATCGAGCGCGGTAATCGGCACACCGGGCGGGAATGCACGCATCCAGATGTGCTTGCGATAGGCGATTGTCGGGAATGGGAAATCAACGATAAAGCGCAACCGCCGCAAAAATGCCGTATCGAGCGCGCTTTTCATATTGGTTGCGAGGATGGCTAAGCCGCGATAGGACTCGATGCGCTGAAGCAGGTAATTGATCTCGATATTGGCGTAACGATCATGGCTGTCTTTGACTTCGCTCCGTTTGCCGAACAGCGCATCGGCTTCGTCAAAGAACAGGATTGCGCCGCCATACTCCGCCGCGTCAAAAATCTGGCGCAGATTCTTTTCGGTTTCGCCGATGTACTTACTCACGACGGCGGAGAGATCGATTTTATATAGGTTCAGGCGCAGATCACGGGCGATCACCTCCGCCGCCATCGTTTTTCCTGTACCGCTTGAACCAGCGAATAAGACGCTGATCCCAAGCCCGCGATTCATCATGGCGCGGAATCCCCACTCGTCATAAACCCGGCTGCGCTGACCGACTTGTGCGGCGATCTGGTGCAGAAGCCGCGTTTCTTCGTCGGGAAGGACAAGCTGAGTCCAATCGGCGCGGGCATCGATGCGCTGTGCGAGCATTTCGAGGCGCGGGCGGGAACTCTGCAAGCAGGCATCCCATAAGCGCTCAAGGAGGGTGTTTTCGCTGGTATCCGCCAGCGCGATCTGGGCGATACGCTGGATCGTCGGCATGTTCAAATCAAACTGACCAGCAAGCGCCGCCGGGGCGTGATCCTCCGCGCCGTTCAGCGCCGCTGCCCATGCGCTCCGCTGTTCGGTCGGCGTGGGGCGGCTGATGTCATAGAGGAGGGTTGTTCCGCTGTCATCCCCCCATAATTCGCGCACATCGAGAAATACCACGCTCCGCGCACGATGGAGCAGCCGCCGCGCTAATCCCGCCTGTGCATCATTTGAGGCGATGTCTTGCGCTTCGACCAGCAGGCACAGCGGACTCAGTTCGGTTTCACGCGCCCATAAGCGGGCGATCAAGTCAATTTCTGGTGCTGATAAATGTTCGGCGCGCACACGATAAGGGATCAAGCCGAACGTGTGCGCTGCTGCCGCCGCGATCAGGTGCTTGCTCGGCGAATCACTGCCGATCAGTTGGACAACCGCGAATTCATTCCGGTTGATCAGCACACTGAGATCGTGAACGATCCGCGCGGCGATATCGGCATGGGATGGGGGAAGCGGTTCACCGGGATCGTTTAGCGGACTCATCAATGCGCTCAGGCGTTCATCGAGATGATTTAAGCCTTTGATCATGTTGACGATCCGCTCATCGGCGCGTAAAAGTCCGCTGGTGACGGTTTGATTTGCGCTCTGGTGGATTTCGATCAAGCGCCAGTAGCGGAGCGGGCGCTCCGGCGCGAGTGCGTCCCAATGACTTTGATTGAACAGCGACAGCGCCAACGCGAAGGTCGGGTAAGCGCGGGCTGCGTCGTCGTGAGCGCGGGCGCACAACCCCGGAATCCGCGTGTCGAACTCCATTGCGGCGCATAACAGCAGCAGATCACGCTCAAACGGAGTCAGCCCAAGCTGCACCGCCAATGTGATCAATGCGGGTGAAG
>CALBRY010000502.1 GCA_937927665.1 uncultured Chloroflexota bacterium | reverse complement strand
GTGGGCTGTACGAATGTAGTCTTGGCTCAGGATTTCCAGCAGACTTGACCGTGTGATACGCATCAGGACTGCCAGCATGCCAAAACTCGCCGCCAGCGCTGGAAGGATGAGGTGTTCGTCATAACCTGCGCCGCTCACAGGGAGCAGGCGAAGCTGAAGCCCAAAAACCACCTGAAATTGCAGCCCCAACCAGAACACAGGCACCGATACCCCCACCAACGCGATCATGCGTGCCAAGTTATCCCAGATCGAATTGTGCGCGATTGCGGAGATGATCCCAAGCGGAACGCCGATGGCAACCGCGATCAGCATGGCACACAATGCCAGTGCCGCCGTCGATCCCAATGTTTCGGTGATCATGGTCGTAACTGGGCGGTTGGTGATGTAGCTTCTGCCAAAATCGCCGTGTAGGGCATCATTGAAGAAGATCAAGAATTGGGTAGAAAGAGGCTCGTCAATTCCCAGACGGGCACGAGTGGCAGCCAAACTCTGTGCGTCACCGCGATCCCCTTCAAGAAATTGAGCCGGGTCACCGGGCAGGACGCGCATCAGCAGAAACGTCAGCACATAGATGCCGATGAGTGTCGGGATGAACTGAAGCAAACGAGTGAACGCGTAGCGAAACATAGGAGAAATATTATCACGAAGTCTTGAGGAACGGGAATTTCTCCTGTTCCTCAAGAATGAGCCGAAGAGTTTAGCCGATTTGAATCAGCGCAAAGCGGATCGTTCCATTGTTATCGATGGGCGTACCCCCCAGACGGCTGCTGACCAAACGCGTCGTCACACCGTGGTAAACCGGGATGATCAAGACCTGATCAAGCGCGATTTCTTCGATTTGGCGGAACAGCGCATTGCGTTCATCACCGAACGGCAGCGAAACTGCCTGTGTATATAGGTCATTGATCTGTCCGGCGACCTCGACCGTACCGTAACCGCAGTTCACACGGGTTGCTGCGTTGGGAAGCAGCAGTACGACCATATTCTCTGGATCGGGGTAGTCCATGGTCCAGCGGATACCGCCCAGTTCCATCGTGCATGCCGTGCGATCTTGCGTATAGACCGAGGCTTCGGTCGAATTCACGTTCAGGGTGATTCCCGCATCGGCGACCGTCGCGGCAATCGCATTGAGGACACGATTTTCCGTTTCATTCTCATCGGTGCGGATCGTGATCTCAATCCCGTTCGGATAGCCCGCGTCGGTCAGCAGCGCACGCGCCTGTTCCAGATCGCGCGGGAACGGCGTGTAGGCGGCGTCGTAGGTTGGCAAACCGGGCGGATACAATCCCTCTGCAGGAATACCCTGCCCTTGCAGCACAGTATCGATCACGAGCTGACGGTCAATTGCCAGCGACAGGGCGCGGCGCACACGAACATCACTCAATTGAGGGTCATTCAAATTGATGCGGAAGTTATACAGCGACAGCGTGGGGATAGTGACAATCTGCGCGCTGAGGGTGGCATCCTCCCGAATGCGTGTTAGGTCAGCTTCCGGCGCGAGCGAAATATCGAGCGTGCCTGCTTCAAATTCAATTACTTGGCTGGAAGCTTCGGGGATCACGCGGATCGTGGCGGTTTGGACGGCAGGCGCACCGCCCCAGTAATTGGCGTTAGCGGTCAGCGTCAGATGATCGTTCTGGACGAATTCCTGTACCTGATACGGACCCGCGCAGGTGGGACCTGTGCTGAAATCGCTGGCGGAGTCTTGGGCGATGATCACAGCACCGGGCAGCGTCAGACGCGTCAGGAACGAGGTGACGGGGCGCGTTAGCGTGATCTGAACGGTTTGATCATCAACGACGCTAACCCCGCTGATCACGCCAGAGGGCAGGATCGGTTCCGGGGTCGGCGTGCCATCACCAGCGGCAGGCGGTTGTGCAGGGCGAGCCGTATCCCAGCCCGCAACATCACGGAGCACCAGCGCGGCGGTATATGACGTGCCTAAATTGGGATCAGACAAGCGATCAAACGAGTATTTCACATCGTTCGCATCAAGCGCGCTGCCATCAAAGAACGTCACGCCTTGGCGCAGTGTGAACGTGTAGATCAGCCCATCTTCCGAAACCGTCCAGCTTTCTGCGAGCGCTGGGATCGGCTGAAGCGTTTGAGGATCGTAATTGATCAGTCCTTCGCAAACGTTGCGAATGACAAGAAAATCGTCATTGGTGCGTGCTGCGTGTGGATCAAGAGTGGTTGGCTGTGATTCAGCAAATGCCACTGTGACCGAGGTGCTATCTTGTGCGGTGACGCTCATGGCAACCACTAACAGCATCCCCGCGATCAAAAGACCACGTAAAGCCAATCTCATCGCTTGTTTCCTCACAGTTTTAATGTGAAAATTGTTGATTGCGTGAAGCTACCATATCACAACGATATCCGCAATTTAAGTAAGCAGCAACTCAGTAACAAACAGGTAACAAAAGGTCATGAAATGAAATTAAGCATAATCGGCGGTGGCGGTGTGCGTACACCGCGCTTGATTCCCTCACTGGTGAAACGCGCCGCGCGGCTGGGCTTGGACGAACTGTGGCTGATGGATAATGATGCAGCCAAACTCGAACTCATCGGCAGATTGTGTCAGCAAATGGCAGGTGATGCACCGTTCCGCATTATCCTGACCACCAACGCAGAAGCCGCCGTTCGTGATGCCCAACACGTGATCACCGCCATTCGCCCCGGACTAGAACAGGGACGCGCCATTGATGAGCGCATCTGCTTCGATCACGGCATTTTAGGGCAGGAAACGACGGGTGCGGCGGGCTTCGCGATGGCGATGCGAAGTATTCCGGCAATTCTCGAAATTGCACAACTTGTGAATCGGGTTGGTGCGTCAGGGGCATGGATCTACAATTTTACCAATCCGGCGGGTTTGGTTGCACAAGCACTCCATGATGCCGGAGTTGAACGCATCATTGGCATTTGCGATAGCGCGAACGGCGCGCAGCACGCGGTCAGTCGTTTCTTAGGTATTCCCCTTCAACGCGTGCATCACACGGTTTATGGGCTGAATCATCTTTCGTGGACAAGCCGGGTTCGGGTTGACGCGGATACGAATGGCGGCGGTGAAGAAGTTTTCCCCGCGCTGCTGTTTGACGATCGCTTCGTTCAGGCAACGCACATGCAGATGTTCGCGCCGGGACTGCGTGCGTGGCAGCAGGCATTTCTCAATGAATACCTGCACTACTTTTATCATCGTGACGAGGCGCTTGCCGCGTTGATCAAAAAATCAGAAACACGCGGCGAAGAAACTATCCGTTTGACTCACCAGCTATTAGATCGTTTGCGGGCTGTAGAGGGCGATCCTCAAGCGAGTATTGCCGCATACCGCGAGCTCATGGATGCGCGCAGTCGCAGCTATATGGCACACGCCCGTGCTGGCAAAGATCGGGTAAAAATGGAGCCGGTTGGGGAGGATGAAGAAGGCTATGCAGCAGTCGCCTTGGGCTGTGTAGAAGCCATTCAAAACCACACCCGCCATTACACCGGCTTGAACGTCCCCAATCGCGGCGCGATTAGCGGCATGGCGGATGATGATATCGTCGAAGTGGGCTGCTGGATCGAT